>NZ_DATHGC010000344.1:0-4745 GCF_035317785.1 Pedobacter sp.
ATGTTTGCCCCGTCCATATACACCTGTCCGCCATTCTCGTGGATGATGTTACAAATGTCAATAATGCTTTCTTCAAATACGCCATGCGTAGAAGGGTAAGTCACCATCAGGCAGGAAAGATCAGTGGCATGTTCCTCAGCCTTTGCTTTCAGGTCATCCACATCAATATTTCCGTTTTCCATTGATTTGACCACTACGATCTTCATACCCGCCATAGCGGCAGAAGCAGGATTGGTGCCGTGAGCAGACGAAGGGATCAAAGCAATGTTACGGTGGTGGTCTCCGCGGTCCTGGTGATAAGCCCTGATGACCATCAGCCCGGCATACTCACCCTGGGCGCCCGCATTTGGCTGCAGGCTCATGGCTGCAAAGCCTGTGATCTCACTCAGCCATTTGTCCAGCTCATTGAATACCGTATAATAACCGGCTACCTGATCTGCCGGGGCAAAAGGATGGATCTTACCAAACTCAGGCCAGGTCACAGGGATCATTTCAGTCGTCGCATTCAGCTTCATGGTACACGAACCCAAAGCGATCATCGAGTGACAAAGCGAAAGGTCCTTAGCTTCCAGCGATTTGATGTAGCGCAGCATTTCATGCTCAGAATGGTGCGCATTAAATACCGGATGGCTCAAATATGCTGAATTACGCAGCAGGGCAGAAGGAATTACAGTAGTGATGTTCTGATCGGCCAGCTCCACTGTATCAGCAGCGATTGCCTTTACTTTTGCAAAGATTTTAACCAGTAATTTCACATCTTCGGCAGAAGTGGTCTCATCCAAAGCGATGGTCACCACGCTGCCTTTATAATTTAAATTGATCTCATTGTTCAGGCATTCACTGTGTATTGCGTTGACAAGATCGCCCAGATCCAGCTGAATGGTGTCAAAATAAGAATCAGCAGATAGTTTATAACCTATTTTCTCCAGTGAACGCGCCAGCGTAATGGCCAGGCCATGCGTGCGTTCCGCGATCAGTTTCAGACCTTTAGGTCCATGATACACTGCATAAAAACCGGCCATAATGGCCAGTAAAGCCTGTGCAGTACAAATATTTGAAGTCGCTTTATCCCTGCGGATGTGCTGTTCACGGGTCTGCAGCGCCATGCGCAGCGCGTAGTTATTATTGCTGTCAATGGTCACTCCGATGATCCGGCCGGGAATAGCACGTTTGTACTCATCCTTGGTCGCAAAAAAAGCAGCGTGAGGACCGCCGAATCCCATCGGTACACCAAAGCGCTGTGTAGTTCCCACCACTACGTCCGCTCCCCATTCACCCGGAGGCGTTAGCAGGGTTAAGCTCAGCAGATCGGCCACTACCGTTACTTTTACATTTTTTTCATGTGCTTTTTGTGCAAAACCAGTATAGTCAAATACCTCACCGTTTCCGGCAGGATACTGTATAATTGCCCCGAAGAATTCTTCACTCAGTTCCACCGAACGGTGATCACCGATAACCAGTTCAATGCCATATGGATTTGCACGGGTCTTCAGGATATCTATCGTTTGCGGGAACAGCAGTTCTGACACAAAGAACTTATCCCCTTTAGCATTTTTACGCAGGCTGTATTGCATGAACATGGCCTCTGCGGCTGCAGTACCCTCATCCAGCAATGAAGCATTCGCAATCTCCATACCGGTCAGATCGATCACCATGGTCTGGAAATTCAGCAGCGCCTGCAAACGGCCCTGTGCAATTTCTGCCTGGTAAGGCGTATACTGGGTATACCATCCCGGATTTTCCATCACATTACGCAGGATCACACCCGGCGTAATGGTGTCATAATAACCCTGGCCCAGGTAAGATTTGAAAACTTTATTTAAAGAAGCCGTCTGCTTTAAACTGCTCAGGTAATCCGTTTCCGATTTTGCCTTAGGCAGGTTCAAAGGCTGTTTCAGCCTGATCTTTTGCGGAACAGTTTGTTCGATCAGTTCGTCAACAGAACCCAGGCCCAGCGTGTTAAGCATCTCATTGGTATCCTTGTCATTAGTTGCAATGTGGCGGTCTTTAAAGTCTTCTTGGTAATGAATGTTCAAGCTCATGAAAATCTATGAATAAAAAGTTGCGCAAAGGTAATAAAAATACGTAAGAATTTAATGCTTCAGCTGCTTCAAATATAGTTGAACTGTATTCTCCAGCCCCAGGTAAAGCGCGTCGCTGATGAGCGCATGACCGATACTGACCTCCAGCAGTCCGGGGATGCTGTCTGCGAAATATTTCAGGTTGTGCAGGTCCAGGTCATGCCCGGCATTGATGCCCAGGCCAAGCTCGTGTGCCTTATGCGCAGCGGCTACATAAGGAACGATCGCTTTTTCGCGGTTGTCGTAATAATTGTGCGCATAGGCCTCCGTATACAGTTCAATTCTGTCTGTTCCGCTCAAGGCAGCCCCCTTTACCATGTCCACCACAGGATCGACAAATATAGACACCCTGATGCCTGCTGATTGAAACAGCGATACCATTTCTTTCAGGTAGTCTTTGTATTTTATCGTATCCCAGCCATGATTGGAAGTGACCTGCCCTTCTGCATCCGGCACCAAAGTAACCTGGGCCGGCTTATTGGCCAGTACCAGGTCTACAAACTTCTGTTCCCTGCAATTTCCTTCAATGTTAAATTCTGTGGCAATGACCGCTTTCAGGTCATAAACATCCTGATACCTGATGTGACGTTCGTCAGGTCTTGGGTGTACTGTGACCCCTTCGGCACCAAAACGTTCACAATCCAGTGCTACTTTTATCAGATCAGGATTATTACCTCCGCGGCTGTTGCGCAAGGTTGCAATTTTGTTGATGTTTACGGAAAGTTTAGCCATAGACAAAGATAAAATATTCTGATCACGATTTGTGATTTTTAGCAAGTCACTGCGAATAATAGGGTATTGATAATTACAGAAACTTGACAGAGAAAAAAGAAAAATTCATCGAAGTTTTAAAGGACCACAAAAAGATCCTGTTTAAGATCATTAATGTTTACTGCAGGGATCCGGAAGACCAGCGTGACCTGGAGCAGGAGATTCTGATCCAGATCTGGAAGGCACTGGACAGCTTTGATGAGAGCAAGTCTAAGTTATCAACATGGATATACCGGATCGCATTGAATGTATCCATTTCACATTACCGGAAAGACCATAAACGGAAAGAACGGACCATCGCCATAGATGAAAGTATATTAGAAGTGGTAGACACCAATGGTTCGGACCCTGCGCTTGAAAACCACATCAGCTTTTTATACGACTGCATCAGGGCGCTGGACAATTTGAATAAAGCCGTGATCATCCTTCACCTGGAAGGCAAAAGCTATCAGGAGATCGGAGAGCTGCTGGGGATATCGGAAAGCAACGCGGGAACCAAAATAAACCGGATCAGGAAAATATTAAAGGAACAGTTTAAACTAAAATTAAAGTATGGAATTATCTGAAATGCAGGATCTTTGGGCAGATCACGGGAAACAACTCGAAAAAAACCTGAGATTAAACGAGGCCCTGCTCAGGCGGTTGAACTTAGACAAAGCTGTTGATGAGTTCAGGGAAGTGCTTGCAGTGTCTGTTCATGGAAGAAATATGGCATTTATATATTTTCTGACCTCATCAGGGTTAGCCTTTTTTATGAAGAGTGAACCGGATTTTAGCATTACCGTTTTTTTGGGAGGACTCTGTATGCTGGGTTCATTTGTTTACCACCTGAAGAATACCAGGAAGTTTACACAGCTAAACGTTTACGACACCCCGGTTTTAGCGCTCCAGAAAGCTATAAATGGGTTTAAGATCAGCTCGATATCGGCGGGTAAGTATGATTTTGGGATCGTTGCCGTTTGGCTGGCAACTATTATACCTGCCATGCTGAAACTGGCAGTTCAAAAAGATATTTATGAGAGCCCGCTACATGCCGGTCTCTATTTCCTGGCCGTCATACTTTTCATACTGCTGCTTTATCCGTTCAATCTGCGGATGTATCAGCGTATATATGGCGAAAAATTAAGCAAAGCAGCAGGCTTGTTAGATGAGGTCAGTCAATTTGAACATTAGATACGGACCTGGGGGAATAATAAAAAAGGGGCACGAATTGGCCCCTTTTTTATAAGCATTTATTTCCGGCTACTAGTACCTGTATGCTTCCGGCTTAAACGGCCCTTCCACAGGAACGCCGATATATTCAGCCTGGTGCGGATCTAAAACATCCAGTTCAACACCGATTTTAGCCAGGTGCAAACGTGCTACTTTCTCATCCAGGTATTTAGGCAATACATAAACTTTGTTCTCATACTGATCTGTATTTGTCCAAAGCTCCAGTTGTGCCAGAGTCTGGTTGGTAAACGAGTTAGACATGACAAAGCTCGGGTGACCCGTAGCACAGCCTAAGTTTACCAGACGGCCTTCTGCCAGCAAAATGATGTCTTTGCCATCGATGGTATATTTATCTACCTGAGGTTTGATCTCTACTTTAGTATCACCGTAGTTGGTATTTAACCAGGCTACATCGATCTCATTGTCAAAGTGACCAATGTTACACACGATCGCTTTATCTTTCATCACTTTAAAGTGCTCAGCACGAACGATGTCACAGTTGCCTGTAGTCGTTACGATAATATCAGCTTCCAACACAGCAGTCGCGAATTTCTTCACTTCATAGCCTTCCATCGCCGCCTGCAACGCACAGATCGGGTCAATTTCAGAAACGATCACACGTACGCCCTGTGAGCTCAAAGACTCAGCAGAACCTTTACCCACATCGCCGTAACCCGCTAC
>NZ_DATHGC010000345.1:0-18044 GCF_035317785.1 Pedobacter sp.
AGAACGACTGGAAAGAGAATTTGCTGTTCAGGTCAAATTTCCCCGTCAGTTTCAGCTCATGCGGGATGTCATAATTGGCCACAAACCTGTTTCCAAAATTAATGCCGGCAATCTTTCTGAAAACACGGGAATAACTGTAAGCAAGTGTGCCCGAAAATCTGCCTTCAGCCTTGGTTATTTCCATTTCCAAGCCATAAGCATTTGATGTTCCGGCCCTTAGCTGACTCCTTACCGCCGGATTTCTGATGATTTGTGCATGTCCGATCAGATCCAGCTGATTGGACAATTTCTTATAATAAGCATTTGCCAGGAAGGCCAGGCTGCCGGGAGCAAACCGGTATCCCACTGAGAAGTGGTTGGCATATTGTGGTTTGATAGCTGCCGATGCCGGCACCCAGGGTTCCAGAGATGAAAAAGCCAGGGTACTGTTTTGTATGAGCTGCAGGTATTGAAAATTGAGGTTGTAGGTGAGGAATACCCGCTGGTCAGGGCTTGGCAGATAACTGATATTGATCCTCGGCTCAGGATTGACAAAAGTTTTAATGTCGTACTTTTTAAGGAGGTTGCCATTTTCATCGTAAACATTCCGTTTCTCTTCCGCATTTCTGAAAACCCCGACCCTAAGTCCATAGTTCAGCTCAAATGACTTGCCGAGATCTATTTGCTGGGTATAATAAATGGCCGCTTCAACTGATTTGTCCCTGGATATGTTAAATTCAAAATCATTCTCATCATTCATTTCTCCCGGAATAAACTGGTGATAGATCCCTGAGAGCCCGAACTTCATCTGGTTACTCGGACTCCTGTAATAGGTATAATCTGCCTTTAATGTCAAGTCTTTTATCCCTGTTCTCCACTGGCTTTTTTGAGAAAGCGTATCCGCATTGAGATCCAGCAGGTTGCTGTAATTGCTGTAAATGGCAGACACGTTCAAAAATACTCTTGAGCTAAATATGTGATTCCATCGAAATGTCGAGGTTAGATTTCCCCAGTTGTTGGTATAGGAGTTTTCAGAAAGCAGGTTGTCCTTGCCTACATAAATGGAGTAAAATATACTGTTGTCATTGTTCAGTTTAAAATTCGCTTTCGCGTTGATGTCATAATAGATAGAGTTCGGATTGAACAGTTTAAACCTGCTTTGAAAAACATCCAGCAGACTTCGGCGATAGGCGACGATAAAAGAACCCCTGTCCTTTACGATCGGCCCCTCTGCGGCTATCCTTGCAGACATGAAATTCACACCGCCATTGATGTGGTATTCTTTACTGTTTCCTTCGGCCATCCGGTTTACAATCACCGAAGACAACCTGCCCCCAAAATTGGCCGGCATATAATCCCGGTATACCTGGAGGTTGTTTACCGCATCAGAATTAAATACCGAAACCAGTCCATATAAATGTGATGGATTATAAACTATCGCCTCGTCCAGCAAGATCAGGTTTTGATCAGAATTCCCGCCTCTTACAAATAAACCGGAACTGCCTTCTGTAATTGCTTTTATGCCGTTCTGCATTTGTAACCTCTTCATCACATCGGTTTCCCCGGCGTAATACGAGGCATAGCTCAATTGTTTCGCCGTAAAATTCTGTTCATTGAGCAGTATCGGGTTTGGCGTCAAATTGGAGGGTTTGATGACTACCTCTTCCAATATGTGTGGCTGCATTAAAAGCTCCATTTCTTCCTGTATGTCCTTGTCCAGGCGAACCATCTTTTGCAGCGTCTGATATCCGGAATGAGAGACAAAGATCTCGTAATTTCCCTCCGGCACCGAAATCGAATAAAACCCATATTGATTGGTGATCACACCTGCCTCAAGTCCCGGAATCTGAACCGTAGCCCCAATGAGCTCCTCACCGTTGAATTTATCCCTGATATGGCCGTGTATGGTCCGGATCTCAGGCTTATCGGGGATGATGACAATATCATTGCCCACCAGTTTAAAACGGAGGCCCGTACCAAAAAGCACCCTTGAAAGAATGGTTTCAAGCGGTGTCTGAACAAACCGGTAACCCGTTGTCTTTTTTAAACGGAGCTGATCCGGATCAAATGCAAAGTTATTGCCCGTTCGCTGTTCCAGTCTTTGCAATGTTCTGATCAAAGAGTCGGCGGGAAGATTGATGGTATAGGCACGCTTTCGCGGATCTGTTTGCTGTGCAAACAGGACATTGCTAAATAAGAGCGGAAGAAATAGTGTTAATAAGAGATATAGTCTATTAATTGGCCGATAAAACATAAACATTCTGCTCCTTAACTAACTTACATTGTAAAGATGCAGAAATTACTTCAAGTACGCTGTCTAAAGTTTGATAATGTAGTTTCGCGGTTAATTTCCTTGACTTAAGGTCATCTCCCTTAATGATCAGCGGCATTTTATATACTTTTTTTAACTGTGCAGCGACCTGCTCAAAAGGCATCTCATGGAATATAAATTTCTTATCTACCCAGGCTTTATAATTAGGATCAGTATTGTTCATCCTGCTCAGCTGCTTAGTCTCTGTATTATAAACGCCGAGCATACCAGGAGTCAGCAATACCTGCTCACCGGCAATGCGGTGCTTCATAGCGACCTTTCCCTCTTCAACGATCACCGACGCCTGAGCTTCGTTTTTCACCACATTGAAGCTGGTACCTATATCCCTGGCCTCAACATCTCCAAGATCTATCCTGAACTGGCTGCCCTTGTGTTTGCTCACCTGGATGAAAACTTCACCCCGCTCCAGTACCAGCTTGCGGTCAGCGTTAAAATTCTCCTTATCGTATTTTATGATGGTACCGGCATTCAGGCTCAGCTCAGTTCCATCGGGCAGGATCACCCGGGAAACCACATCGCTTTGCGTAGTGCTCACCACTACATATTTACTGCCGAGCATAAAATAATAACCTACCGAAACAATCACCAGCACCGCAGCAGCTACCTTGAACCACAGGCTGATGCTGCTTTTGTGTTTTGGTTCTTCCAACAATTCCACATCCGCCTGCAGCTCCAGTTTATTGTTCAGGGTATTCCAGGAAAGCTGGGGATCGAATCCATTTTTATGGTACAGCTTCTCGATGTTCAGCTGTACATCAGCAAAATCCTGATAAAATTTTTCATTGATTTCTGCCGTTCTTCTCCATTCCTCCAATAACTGTTTGTCAGCGTCAGAAATGGTTTGTTCCAGATCATCTATGATCAGGGAATAAATCAGTTCTTCGTTTGTTCCGGATTTTTCCATAATGGTAATGGTTAGAGGGCGTTAAGAGTGAAAAGGATGAATAACTGTATGATTACTTTTTTATTGTTTTCTAAGTGTTCTCTGAGTTTCTGGAAGCCATATGTTAAATGATTTTTTACTGTTTTGATCGAAATATTCATCTGCTCGGCTATCTCCTTCTGTTTCAGTTTACCAAACCGGCTAAGGTACATCACCTGCCTGCACCTTTCGGGCAGCATGGTAAGGGCCTCCTCCAGTCTTTTTAGCATGGCTTCTTCTGCGTCCCTGCGGGCTTCATCTTCATCACCAAGCTCTCCCTGATGTACAGAAAGGTATTTCGCACGCTGCTCCGCATCAATCTTTTCTTTTTTGATGAGGTTTAGCGAGGAGTTCACCACCGATCTGAACAAATAACTTTTCATTGAGTACTGAATATTTAACTGATCTGCCTTATTCCATATGGTGATAAAAACATCATGCACTACTTCTTCTGCAGCCTGAGCCTGCCCCGCATATCTGTAAGCTACGGCAAACAGCTGCCTGTAATATTTTTTATAGAACAGTTCAAAAACCTTTTTATCGCGATCAATGATCGCCTGCAGAAGGCCTCTGTCCTCTTCTGTTAATTGCATCTGCTGCACTGCCTTTTCCTCCACACTATTTCTGCTTTAAGATAAGGACTCCCGATATCTCCGGACTCATACTTGTGGTATTTACCGCAACAAACCACTGTCCTTTCAAGAGATTTCGCTCCTGAAGCGGACTCAATGTCAATGATCCGGCAATCGGCTTATCTGTTGCCGGATGTTCTTTTTCCCGGCTGTACAGCTCTTTTATAAAAGAACCCGCCGACCCTTTAGCTCCGCTCCGAAGGGTAATCATCTGAGGTATTACATTTTTGTATTCCAGGGAATAACTCAGCGACTTTGACTCCTCATTATAGTAGCCATTCAAAACTGCTGTGCCTTCAGAATTACTGTTTGTCCCCTTTTTATCTATTCTGGCGATCACAATATATTCCCTTACCGGAGGTTTTATCCGGGCTTCTCCGGCAACCAGGCCTTTTTTACAGGCAAAGCAGCACAAGACGAACAAAACTACGATTTGCGGTACAAATCCCTTGGCTATACGGTTACTCATTTAAGTATTTTAACGAAGGGCTAAAATACTAAATTCTAACATATTATCACCGCCGGTTAAAATGCGTTCATGACATCAATTACCCGGGCAATTTGCATTGGCGTATGGCAATAGGACACCGGCAGACTCAAAGTGGTCCGATGTATGGTTTCTGATATTGGATAGGCCCCTTTTAGCCTGGTCTTTAATGCTTGTTGATGATGTGGAGGTACCGGATAATGGATCTCCGTTTTTATATTATTTTTCAGCAAATGAGCTCTCAGCCTGTCCCTTTCAGGGTGTCTTACTGTGTAAATGTGGTATACATCTTCATAATCCGGATGTATAACCGGTTTAATAAAATCGTCTTTTAATCCTTCCTGGTAAAGCTTGGCCAGTTTTTGTTTATGAGCATTGATCTGATCCAAAAACTCCAGCTTAAGGGAAAGGAAGCCGGCCTGGATCTCATCCAGTCTCGAATTGATGCCGATATAGTTGTTATAATACTTTTCATGGCATCCATAATTGCGCATGGCTTTTATCTTCGCGATCATTTCCGGTTCCGAAGCGATCAGTGCACCCCCGTCACCCAGTGCGCCAAGATTTTTTGTCGGGTAAAAACTAAATGCCCCAAAATCACCAAAGGTACCCGTCTTTTTTCCTTTGAAGCTTGCTCCGTGAGATTGCGCGCAATCTTCAATTACCCGAAGTCCATTGAGGTCAGCGATCTGCATAACCGCACCCATATCACAGGACTTGCCGTACAGATGAACAACCATGACCGCTTTGGTTTTTGAGGTTACCGCTGCCTCAATTTTTAAGGGATCAATATTATAAGTATGGATATCCGGCTCTATTAGAACCGGCACCAGTCCGTTATTGTAGATCGCCAGAATTGTAGCGATATAGGTATTGGACGGAACGATAACTTCTGAACCTTCCGGAAAATCAAAATATTTCAGCGCAAGCACCAGGGCATCGAGACCGGAAGCAAGGCCGGCACAGTATTTTCCCCCGCAATAGGCAGCAAACTCCGTTTCAAAAGTGCTTACTTTATTCCCAAGTATAAACCAGCCCTTATCCAGGCTATCCGAAAAACTTTCCTTATAGCCCGCCATAAATTGCTGGTTCAGCAGAAACAGATTTTCATACTCTATCATAAGTTATACTGCAACATTTAAATGCATCGGGTATGGGGTGTGTATGTAATCTTTGGCATCAAAGTATTCTGAAGCAAGTACCATTAAAATAGCATCCTCACTAAAGCTGTGCATGGTATGCCAGTCTTCGGGGCTAATAATCAGACATTTGTCCGGTGAGTCCAGCACGAAGCTGGATTCGCCGCTGCCGTTATTATTGTAAATAATACAATGTCCACGGATGCAAATAGCGGCCTGAATGGTTTCCACATGTCTGTGACCGCCTCTTTCACTTTCATCGACACCATAGATATAAAAGATCCTTTTGATGTCAAAAGGCACTACCTTTTCAATAACTGTCAGATTGCCGCGAGGATCAGTAAATGTTTTCAGGTTAATTAAGGAAGCCATAGGTTAATGCATTTTTCTTGTAAAAATTTTTATAATAACCACGTAAAAAGAATAAGATCGCCCGGCCGGGAACCGCCTTTATCCATTGAATGTCATCGGTGAGTTCATGTGAAGGGCCATGCTGATTTACCATATTGATCACCTGTTCAGCCTTCGAAAGCGCATCAATGTATGGCCTGTAAATGTGTTTGACCGGGTTCCTTGCCAGTGTATAATTTTTATCGGACAAGCTATAGCTGTTATTGAGCGTATAATGAAATCCATGATAATGGAAAAAAACCAGCTCAAACGAATTGCCGCTTGCCTGATCTTTTCCCTTCACTGATTCGCCACTGTTTCTAAAAGCATACTGCTGAACATTCCAGGGGGCAACGCCACCCCCCAGATGTTTCAGCACATGAACAGTATTGAACCTGTTATGCCAATCGTCAAGATATTTTTGATCTCCAAATTTTCCGTCTTCGAACTGGTTAAAGCACCATGCTATGCACTTATCTATCCACCAGTTGAGCACCTCAAGTCCTGCGGCTGTGTTTTTGAATGTCATAAACTGCACGCAGTAGATGCCGCTGCTGGCCGACTGATCATACCTTTTGGTAAACCGGTGCTCGGTAATGAGCACAGATTTCTCGCCCATCTCGTCAATCAGCACCGCCGGATCGCTAAAAAACATCAGATCTGCGTCTACATAAGTACAATGGTCCAGATCATAGGTTTCCAGACAGTACTTGATGGCAGAAGAGGCGCAGGTCCAGCAATATTCACCAGGTGTCCTTTCAGATTTCACGGCCAGAAGCCGCTCGTTTTCAAACTGTTTTAGACTGATGATGGTAGCATAAGGCAGTCTGAGCCTGTTCAGGACATCAAAACAATGTTTGTCAAATGCAATGATGTACAGGTGGAACGCATCGCATTTTTCTTCCAGAGAATGGTACATGGCCAGACCCCTGGACAGGTACATTGTGTTGAATAAGGTGCAGAATTTAATCATATTTTGATGAATTAACTAAGTAAAACCCTTTATTGGTTCCCTGGGGTCTGTCGTCTATAAACATTACAGCTTCTCCTTCTACATAAGAAGGGAATTCTGCCACTACCTTGTAGCGGTCAGAGAAATGACTCAAAAAAAACTCTTTATGAAAAAACCATGCAGGATATGATGCCGGGTATATTTCAGGCGGGACAACCTGTAAGGTAAGCCTGTCGTTTGTCGCATTGTTAAAAGCAGTCCTGTCAAACAGGATAAAATCAAAATCATACCCGGCGAGTTTTTCCAGAAAAACATGCGGATCCTTTAAGTATTGGACTGAACCTGAAAGCAAAATGAAATCTATTTTTTTTTTTTCGAAGCAGCTATCTATCGAACTGTAAAATTTCAATGTCTCATCCTCAAAATTTGCCTTCCCGGAGGTCACGTAGTGCTCCTGCTCTACAATGTTCCAGCTTGCGCAGGTTTCCTCAGGCAAAAGGTCCTTGATCTGGTAATAGGTGCTGCCTAGTGAGCCTCCAAAATCAAGCACATTTAAAGGCCTCTTTTTCAAAGTGGCACTCAGCATCAAAAAAGACATTAACGCATAAGGAATCTCCTTTTGGTCGAAAATAACCGAATCACGCTCATAGACAGCTTCGCCGCTCTTCACTTTCAACAGCGCGTTAGTGGTTCTTTCCAATATAATATGTTCATCATATCCTCCAGCTTCTGAGCTTGCCTTTGCCCATGATGTATAATCTCCGAACCACCCATATTTATCCTTTGGTTTTTTTTTAGACGAGAGTAGTTTTTTAAACATATATTATTTCAGTTCGATGCATACAGGACAAGAAAAAGTTTAGAAAGTCCTATATAATTATTAGTTTATTGTAAAAAAAAATGAAGCTGTATAATCCTGAGAAATGCCTGGTTTTTATAGGAGTTGTATTTCCGTTCTCACTGACTACAGCCCAACTCAGCAGCATCTGCGCGGTGAGTGCACCTTTTTCTAGAGAAAAGGTGCACTCACCGTGGACTCAGGGTGCACTCACCCTGCACACAGTGAGAACCGAAATAGAACTCATATGGAGACATTAGTGAAATCGGTCTAGATTTTTTAGGGATCGACAATCAGATACACTCTGCCAATTTGTCATTTACAAATTAATTTTTGTATTTTTGAAGCCCCAATAACTAGGTAACCGTTTTATGATTGATTTACAGCTGACAGACAAGACACATGATGAAGCACGCCAGGGAGAGGCACTGGTCGTTGAGACTCCTTTGGTACGGAATGGGCGTAAACTATATATTGAAAGTTACGGTTGCCAGATGAACTTTGCCGACAGTGAGATTGTTGCATCCATATTATTTGACCAGGGATTTGAAACCACGGGCGACTATAAAGAGGCTGATGTCGTATTCATCAATACCTGCTCGATCCGAGAAAATGCAGAGCAGCGCGTACGCAACCGGCTGTCGCAGTTTGGTGTAGAGAAACGCAGAAACCCGAAACTGATCGTGGGTGTACTCGGCTGCATGGCCGAGCGTCTCAAAGCTAAATTTCTGGAAGAGGAAAAATTGGTGGATGTAGTGGTTGGCCCCGATGCCTACCGGGAATTGCCGCAATTGCTTGCCGAAGTAGAAAGCGGACAAAAAGCGATCAATGTATTGCTTTCACGCGAGGAAACCTATGCAGACATCAGCCCGGTACGTCTGAACGGTAATGGGATTACGGCATTTATCTCTATCATGAGGGGCTGTGACAACATGTGCTCTTTCTGTGTGGTACCTTTTACAAGAGGCAGGGAAAGGAGCCGTGATCCGCATTCTATTTTAGCGGAGGCGAGGGATTTGTTTGAAAGGGGTTACAGGGAAATCACTTTACTGGGCCAGAATGTTGATTCTTACCAGTGGAGCCAGCCGAAAGCCGAAAAACCTGCAAACAATGACTTAGCCGATGATCTGAATACCTTAACCGGTGACGCCTTATTGGATGCTTTGAGCCGGGAAAGTGAATTGCCTGCGCATCGTTTAAAAGCCGGGCTGGGCAACGCAGATGTAAACTTTGCACAGTTACTGGCCATGGTAGCCGAAATTAATCCTGATTTAAGGGTGCGCTTTTCTACTTCACATCCAAAAGACATTACGGATGAGGTTTTGTATACGATCAAAAAATACAATAACATTTGTAATTATATCCACCTGCCTGTACAATCAGGAAATTCCAGGATTCTGGCCCTGATGAACCGTACTTATACCCGTGAATGGTACATGAACAGGATTGATGCCATCCGGCGCATTATTCCCGGCTGTGCGATTTCAGCTGATATCATTGCAGGATTTTGTACCGAAACCGAAGAAGAGCATCAGGATACCCTGAGCATTATGGACTATGCCAGGTATAATTTTGCTTATACTTTCTCTTATTCGGAGCGCCCGGGTACGTTAGCCGCCCGCAAATATAAAGACGATGTCCCCGAAGATGTTAAATCCCGTCGTCTAGCCGAAATATTTAAGAAACAACAGGAAGATTCTTTAGCCTGTCTGCAAGAATTTGTTGGAAAAACCGTTAAAGTGCTGATTGAGGGGTTTTCTAAAAAGTCAGACCAGGAATACAGAGGACGTAATGATGAAAATGCAATGGTGGTATTCCCGGCAGCAGATGGGGTAAAGGCTGGGGAATATGCAAATGTTTATATAGAACGCTGCACATCGGCTACTTTGATAGGCAGAGTTGTTTAAGAAATGATTAACCATTTCGTCATTGCGAGGGAAGCGCAGCGACGAAGCAATCTCATATCCACTATCCTGATGAGATTGCTTCGTTGTTCCTCCTCGCAATGACGCACAAAATATTAAAGAAGTATACATGGATATACAAGATATTAAAAACCGCTTCGGAATAATTGGGGGGTCTCCCCTGCTTAACCGCGCGATAGATATAGCCAGACAGGTTTCTCCTACAGATATGTCCGTATTGATCACCGGTGAAAGCGGTAGTGGTAAAGAAGTTTTTTCTCACATTATCCACCAGATGAGCGCACGCAAACACGGCGCTTTTATTGCGGTGAACTGCGGTGCAATACCTGAAGGAACGATTGACTCTGAACTGTTCGGGCACGAAAAAGGCTCTTTTACGGGTGCGCATGAGGCCCGCAAAGGTTATTTTGAGGTGGCAAACGGGGGAACTATTTTCCTCGATGAAGTAGCAGAATTGCCTTTGGGCACACAGGCACGTTTACTAAGGATCCTTGAAAGCGGTGAATACCTGAGGGTAGGCTCATCCAAAGTGCAAAAAACAGATGTACGCATCATCGCGGCGACCAATGTAGATGTCTACAACAGGGTAAAATCCGGCAAATTCCGGGAAGACCTGTACTACAGGTTAAATACTGTGCCTTTGCGCATTCCTGCCCTGCATGAGCGCAAAGAAGACATTTACCTGCTGTTCAGGAAGTTCTCCGCAGATTTTAGTGACAAATACCGGAGTCCGGGCATACAGCTTGAACCCGATGCGATACAGATCCTGAGCAATTACAGCTGGCCGGGCAATGTGCGCCAGCTGAAAAATATAGCCGAGCAGATCTGCGTTTTGGAAAAGGACAGGAATGTGACCGCGGCAGCATTGCTGAACTATATTCCGAATGAAAGTGCTACCAATCTGCCTATGGCCATTAGTGGCAATAAAGAGGATTTTTCCGAGCGCGACATTCTTTACAAGGTTCTTTTTGATATGAAAAAGGACATGATGGAATTGAAAAAACTGGTAGCCGAGATCATTCAGAGCGGCGGAAATACAGCGCATGTCATTGAAGATAACCCGCATTATATCAACCAGCTTTACCAGGAGATCGAGCAGCCGGGCAACAGCAGTGGTGAGCTTTCTGCCTTTACCATAAAAAAGCCGATCCAGAATGCCCCGGTTGATTATAATTATACGCACGAAGCTGAGGAGGTAGAAGAATCTTTATCTTTGATAGACAAAGAATCTGACCTGATCAAAAAGGCCCTGAAAAAACACAAGGGCAAGCGCAAATTTGCCGCACAGGAGCTGGGGATTTCGGAGCGGACACTGTACAGAAAGATTAAGGAACTGAACTTATAATGAATCCGGCTATGAAATATGTAGGTATATTGATCTGTTTACTGACCCTTGGGGGTTGCCAGATCGGCTTTAAAGGTTTTTCTATTCCGGAGGGGATGAAAACTATTAATGTAACGGTTTTTGAAAACAACGCTCCCCTGGTTGTAGCCTCACTGAGCTCTCAGTTTACCGAGGAACTCAAGACCAGGATCCGAAATCAAAGCAGTCTGAGCATTACACCAAATGAGGCGCATGCGGTGTTTTCAGGAAATATAACCGGTTATTCGATCAACCCTGTAGCTTTGCAGGACAGCCGGGGGACTCAGGGCAACAGTCAGCCATTGTCAGGTGCAAACAGGCTTACCATCACCGTAAGTGTTAAATATGTGAACAATCTCGACCCTAAGCATAGTTTTGAACAATCGTTTGAGCGTTATAAAGACTACAGACCTGCAGGAAGCCCACAGGCCCAGGAAACTGTCTTAATTAAAGATGTAACCGCGCAATTGACCGAAGATATTTTTAACCGGGCTTTTGCACAATGGTAGGTCAATATAGAGATCAATTATTAACTTAGCAGCGTGGAGCAGGAACTAAATACCAAACAGCAGCTGGCAGCATTGATGGCAAACCCTGAGAACATCGGCAGGGAAGACGAAGCGATGCTAAATGGTCTTGCGGAGAAATACCCTTATTTTCAGCCCCTGCATCTTTTACTGGCAAAAGCTGTTTCTGCGGAGGCTGAGCAGGGTACCGGGCTTGCTACTGCAGCGCTCTACAACAGCGGGCAGCTGCTCTACCAGATCATCCATAGTCCTGAAAATCTTTCACGTACTGAATTTAATGTAGTTTCATACGCAACCGATGCGGCTGTAAACGAACCTGAATCTCTTGATGAAGCGGGTATAGATGAAGTTGACGCTGAACCCGAAGGACAGGTTGATGAGCAGGAAATCTTTGAGGAGATCGGCGAGATCAATATAGAAGATTACCGCGGGGAACCGGAAGATGACCTTGTTTTAGAAAATATTGTTTCTACGGATTTCTTTGCCTTTCAGGATAATTTTAAAGTAGAAGAAGTCTCCGGAGAAGTACCGCAGATCGAAGAATATTCTGAGCAGGCAGCCCTTGAACAGGAAACTGTGATCAGTAAGTATGATGACGACAAACTGCCTTATACTTTTTTGTGGTGGCTGGCAAAAACCCGTAAAGAACATCAGCAGATCTTTCAGCCTTACGCTTCTCCTAAGCAGCACAAGACAGTACAGCCGGGCAATCCGGGAGGTCAAAGTGCGCCTGCCGAACTCCAGCAGCAATACGTAGAGAATATATTTCACATGCAGAGCGTCTTTGGCGATGAGGAGAACGGCGAATACGTTCCTTCCGGTTTCAGGCGAAATTCAAAAGGAGATGAGATCATCGAAAGCTTCATTAAAAATGAGCCGCAAATCAGCCCGCCAAAGCCTGAACAGATCAACAATGAGAACAAGGCCAGGAAAAGCGCAGAGGACCATAGCGATATGGTATCTGAAACGCTGGCCAAAATTTATATAGAACAAATGCTTTACGACAAGGCGATAGAGACTTATGAAAAATTAAGTTTGATGTTTCCAGAAAAAAGCCGTTACTTTGCCGACCTTATTCAATCGATAGAAAAGAAAATTTAATAACTATAACCTCATATGCTTTTTTTAATTATACTATTAATTGTTGTTTGTATTGCCCTTTCGTTGTTTGTTTTGATACAAAATCCTAAAGGTGGCGGCCTGGCAACAGGCGGGTCCGGCAGCAATATGTTTGGCGTTCAGCGGACCGGTGATGTTTTGGAAAAAGGCACATGGGTTTTACTGGCAGTGATTGTAGTACTTACCTTGTCAATTACTACTATTTCTAAATCCGGCGGACCATCAGCTGGTGCTGCAGATTCTAAAATGCAGGAACAACTGGACAAAATACCTAGTCCTTCTCCGCTTGGCGGCGGCGCAACTGCTCCGGCAAATACGCCTCCTCCGGTTACAGACACTACAAAAAAGTAAACGATCCACAAAATATTGTAAAGCCCGGTAAGAATGAATATCTTACCGGGCTTTTTCATGTTCTGCCACTCTGACACAAAAGCAGTTTGCCACAAACCATTAGCTGACAAGGCAGTGTAAATTTGGCAAACAAAGCAGGCTTGGCATAAAAACTGATACAGCTTAACTGAGTAGCAACTACTACAATATTTATATAAACCTTAAAAAATAAATTAATATCAAGTTATGGCTTTAAACCTTAAACCCATTTCAGGAACAGCAAACAGAGTTATTGTTGAGCCTGCTGCGGCAGAAGAAAAGACAGCTTCCGGAATCTATATTCCCGATACTGCAAAAGAAAAACCATCAAAAGGAACTGTGGTATCAGTTTCTGAAGAAGATTCAGAAGGTAAAAAACCAACAGTTAAAATAGGCGATGTAGTGATCTATGGCAAATATGGCGGCACTGAGCTTCCATATGAAGGTAAAGATTACCTGATCATGCGCGAAACTGACATCTATGCAGTCATCGCTTAGTTAGTATCAGGGTATGAGTATCAGGTATCAGGATATGACTATCAATAGCTAATAAAAAACAATTAAAATTTTTAAACCAACAGTATCCAGTAAGTATCGGCAACAGGTCTTGATACTAAATACTAGATACTTACTACTAAAAACAAAATGGCAAAACAAGTAAAATATAATGTAGAAGCCCGTGACGCCCTGAAAAGAGGCGTGGACATTTTGGCCAACGCAGTAAAAGTAACTTTAGGACCTAAAGGTCGTAACGTAATTATCGATAAAAAATTTGGTTCACCTTCTATCACCAAGGATGGTGTAACTGTGGCAAAAGAAATTGAGCTGAAAGACCCTATTGAAAACATGGGCGCACAAATGGTTAAAGAAGTGGCTTCTAAAACTGCTGACATTGCAGGTGACGGAACCACAACTGCTACTGTTTTGGCCCAGGCTATTGTTACTGCAGGTATTAAAAACGTTGCTGCCGGCGCAAATCCAATGGATTTGAAACGTGGTATTGACAAAGCGGTTACCGCTATTGTTGAAAATCTGAAAGCGCAGTCGCAAACTGTTGGTGAAGACAACAACAAGATCAAGCAAGTTGCGGCCATCTCTGCCAACAATGACGAGATCATTGGGGCTTTGATCGCTGAGGCAATGGGCAAAGTTGGTAAAGATGGTGTAATCACTGTTGAAGAAGCAAAAGGTACTGAAACTGAAGTAAGAACTGTTGAAGGTATGCAGTTTGACCGTGGCTATTTGTCTCCATATTTTGTAACCAATGCGGATAAAATGGAAGTGGAATTAGAAAATCCTTACATTTTGATCTATGACAAAAAGATCAGCAACATGAAAGAATTGCTGCCGGTATTGGAAAAACAAGTGCAAACAGGGAAACCTTTGCTGATCATCGCTGAAGATTTAGATGGTGAAGCGCTGGCTACTTTGGTAGTGAACAAGATCCGTGGTTCACTGAAAGTTGCTGCGGTTAAAGCACCTGGTTTTGGTGACCGTCGTAAAGCTATGCTGGAAGACATTGCTATCCTGACTGGTGGTACTGTAATCTCGGAAGAAAGAGGTTATAAATTAGAGAATGCTGACCTTACTTATTTAGGTACTGCTGAGAAAGTGGTTATTGACAAAGACAATACTACGATCATCAATGGCGCTGGCCAGTCTGAAGACATCAAAGCACGCGTTAACCAGATCAAGGCTCAGATCGAGACGACTACATCTGATTACGATAAAGAAAAATTACAGGAGCGTCTTGCCAAATTGGCTGGTGGTGTTGCTGTTCTTTATGTTGGTGCGGCTTCTGAAGTGGAAATGAAAGAGAAAAAGGACCGTGTTGACGATGCGCTTCATGCAACCCGTGCAGCGGTTGAAGAAGGTATCGTAGCTGGTGGTGGTGTTGCTTTCATCCGTGCTATCGAGGCATTGGAAGGCATGAAAGGCATCAATGATGACGAAACTACTGGTATCCAGATCATCCGTCGTGCTATTGAAGAGCCTTTGCGCCAGATCTGCCAGAATGCTGGTATTGAAGGTTCAATCGTGGTGCAAAAAGTGAAAGAAGGTAAAGCTGACTTTGGCTACAACGCACGTACTGATGTATATGAGAATTTAATTGCTGCCGGAGTTATTGACCCTACGAAAGTTGGTCGCGTAGCTTTGGAAAATGCGGCTTCAATCGCAGCCATGCTGCTGACTACTGAAGTGGTGTTGGCCGATGATCCTGAAGATGCTTCTGCAGGTGCAGGTATGCCTCCAATGGGTGGCGGCGGCATGGGCGGAATGATGTAATATCGTCCGGTCCCGCTGAAAAAAATGAGAAAAGCCATAGATTTATCTGTGGCTTTTCTCATTTTATTGTATTTCGCTACAAGATTATTCAAAAAAGTAAAAAAAATGATACATTTATATACCCCTAAGTATATCTATGTTAAAACGTCTGCCGGCGCTCCTCTCAATTTTCATGTTTATTGGCTTTTCCTGTGCAACCGCGCAGCAAATCACCATTAATTCCACCGATCCGGGGCCATATTCCGCCGGTTCTACAATTACTTCATTATTTAGCATCGGCAGCACGAGCTGTATACGGCCTGGCAATGTCTTTGAACTTTATTTATCTGATGCAACGGGCAGCTTTACTACAGAAACCCGGATAGGCACTTTCGACGGCTTCTACGCTACTTTTGTCAATGGGGTAATCCCCGCAGGTACGATTCCCGGCACGGGTTATAAACTACGCATCAAATCGACGACTCCGGCACTTACAAGTTCGGAATCTGCGGCATTTGAGATCAGGACTGGCAGTTTTGCCGAGGCAAAACTAACATCAACACTGCTGGGCACAAGTACTGAAGTTTTTGGGGTTTGCTCCGGCATCAACAACAGCCAGTCATTTAACCTGACCAACGAATCTACTGCCGGGAGTACAGTAACGGCTATTGTCACAGATGAACTGAATGGCGGACCTCCGACTCCTATCTCTTTCAATTTCCAGATCAAGTCGTTTGTGGCCCAGCTGGCACATTACACCATTTTTGTAAAAGCGGTGATGCCTGACGCAAGCGTGGCGACCAGGGCATATATGCTGGTCAATAACCGGGCGCTCACTACATTTAGTACGCAAGGGACCAATACAGTGTGCCTGCCGGGCGGCTCCCTCGAATTTTTGGTAGATATTGACGGTACTAATGGAATAAAAAATAATTTCCCCGGAAACACCTATGTTATAAACTGGGGAGATGGCCAGGAAGATGCCTATACGCTGTGTGACATCCGCAACAATTCCAGTAAGATCGGTCATGCATATTCGACTACTTCCTGCGGGGAGACCTTCCAATCAGGGGCCATTACAGAGTATAACGCATTTGGCATAAATATCTCCGCAAAAAATCAATACTGCGGGAATGTGGGCACAGCGATTTCAACAACAGCCAAGGTCATTACCAAACCTGTAAATAATTTTTCGTTTGATGCCAGCTCCTGTTTAAATGCCAACATCACCTTTACCAATACTTCTGACCCGGGTAAAAACCCAAACACCAATTCCGCAGGCTGTATTGACAATATTGTCACTTACACCTGGTACATAGATGGCAATATTGTTGAAGCGGATAAACCGAGGTCTTTTGCACTGACCTATGCTTTTACCACATCGGGCACGCATACCATAAGGCTGGAATCTTCAAGCACCACTGCGCAATGCCCGGCAGATGCGGTCGAACGGTCAATATGTATCCAGGAACAGCCCAGACCATCTTTTACTTTGAACGGAGGTACGGGCGTAACGCTTTGCAGCCCGGCAACTCTAAAGCCTGCAAATACTTCATTTACCGACAATACCTGCAGCAGCAATACTTATCAATGGAGTATTACGGGGGGTGCTTTTACTTATGCCAGCGGCAATGCGAACAGCTTTGAGCCGGAGTTTAACTTTACCAGTCCGGGGATTTACAAGATCAAATTAGCCATAACTACACCTTCCTGCGGTACGTTTGAGAGCGAAGAACAGACAATTGTCATTAACAGCGCACCAACGGCGGTGCTTTCGCCGGATGTTATTTTGTGTAACCTGACCAGTTATGAATTTAACGACATTGCGGGCCCTACACGAACCATTTTCAGCGGCACACAGGAGATCCGGCCGGACACCTACATCTGGACCGTTAGCGGGGGTGCAGTTATTTTTGAAGGCGGCACAGGCCCAACATCGCAGTACCCGATCATTAACTTTACTGAATATAAGGCCTATACCATATCTGTGACGCACAAAAATGGCTGCAGCAGTGTGACCAAAACACAAACCATCACCTTTCAACAGTCGCCTGCTGTAAATGGCGGGGGTGTTTATCCGGCGATCTGCTTTAATGATGACATCGTCCTGAACGGCTCAATAAACGAGCCTGTAAATTCCCATACATGGGTAGGCGGCGGCGGTACGTTCACACCGGACAGAAATGCGCTAAATGCGACCTACTCACCAACTCCTGCTGAACGTACTGCAGGGCGGGTCGATCTGATCCTGAGGGCTACCACTGCGCTGCAAGCTCCCTGCAACACCATTGACGGGTTTGCCAGGGTCATCATCAATCCGCAAAATACACTGACCAGTCCGGCTGAAAAGCGCATTTGTACGGGCAATACTGTCGATTATAACCCGCTGTCCACAGTCTCAGGAAGCACATTCAGCTGGACAGCAACAGGCTCGGCTAATGTTTCCGGGTTTGCACCGACCGGCTCCGGAAACCAGATCAATGACCTGCTGACCAATACGAGTGCTACTTCAAATGGGGTAGTTGTGTACAGGATCACACCTTCGTCTGCGGGTTGTATTGGTGAAACTTTTGAGCTTACAGTAACCGTTACGCCCAATCCGGTATTAACGGCAGCGGCGGCAAACAGCACGATATGCAGCGGTGATCTTACGGCCATTGTACTCAGTTCGAATCTTCCAAACACCAAATATCTGTGGTCCACTGTCGCTTCAGGACCAACGATCACCGGCAATGTGGACAATCTTTTTCTGCTGTCGACGGTTACTCAGATCGATGACATCCTGGTCAACAGCGGTACAGCACC
>NZ_DATHGC010000346.1:0-4955 GCF_035317785.1 Pedobacter sp.
ACGCCTACTGCTTTTCGCGTTGCGGTTTAAAAGATCAGTCTATAAAAGGTGGTCCTTTTCTGATACCCTTTCTTCATGACTTCTTCGCAACCTCATCTAGGGGGTTGAATGACCCCCCAGGTCATCCAACCTTGCCGTGATGTTGCCCTGGCACTGATTTGGGGAATAGCCGGCAATAGTAGCATATCAGTTGCAATATGGGGATAGAGAGGTAGTTAAAAAATTCTTAACTTCATACAACTGAAATTCATTTCGGCCCATACCTTAATCAAGAACCTCATGAAACAATCACGCCGCAATTTTTTAACTCAACTTGGCCTGTTATCAGCCGCTCCATTACTTGCCTCGTCTGACTTACTGGCTGCAACATTACCTGCTCCGGCAATTCAATATGGATATGCCGCAATTACATGGGGCAATGACATCAAGCAATCTATCCTTGACATTTCTTCTCTCGGATTTAAAGGAATCCAGCTCAGGGCAAATGCCTTTACAGAGTTTGGGCAAAAACCGGATGAATTGATAAAATTACTGAAGGCATCAAAATTAAAGCTGGCGATGTATTCGAGCGGCAATGCCAACATAAATACGGGAAATGATGAAGCGGAAATCGCGAAGCATGTTGAAAGCGCAAATTTTGTAAAGATGCTGGGCGGCAGCCGAATGCAGGTAACCAATTCGTCCCGGCCAAAATCCGGCATGGTTAGTCAGGAAGATCTGATCAAATACGGGCAGCTTTTAACAGAAATTGGCAAGCGCACAGCTTCCATTGGGATAGAAACAACTTATCACAACCACATGGGACAGCTTGGGCAAACGCCTGAAGAAATAGAAACGATCTTAAAACATACCGATCCAAAGTATATCGGTTTGCTATTAGACATTGCACACTACCAGCAGGGAGGCGGCAATCCGGCTCAAGCTATCCATAAATACAAAGACCGGATTAAGTGCATGCACATTAAAGATGTAAAAAATACTGCGGATGATAAAAGCTACATATTTGTAGAGCTCGGACAGGGGCGTGTTGATCTGCCGGCAGTATTCGCTGCCTTAAAAGCGATCGATTACAGTAAATATGCCATTGTCGAACTTGATGCCGTTCCCGTAAAAGGGCGTACGCCGCTGGAAAGCGGTCAGATCACCAAAGATTATCTAATAAATAAGCTCGGGATAAGAATTTAAAGCGACTTATTGAAGAAATTAACAAAAAACACGAATGGCGGGTAACCCGAAATACTGAATAAAGAAATTTGATGGTGACTGATTAGCCTGATGTGTGGTAAATATAAAGGGAAGTCGAACTAAATCTTCCTCCCCTCATATAATCATCCCTATTGATAATGCTAATGTATGTACGTTTTATGAATTCTCCAAATTTAATTTGAAATTTTTATTAAACCACAATATTTACGATCCTTCCCTTTACCACAATCACCTTTTTAGGTGTTTTGCCTTCCAGGTATTTCTGTACATCTTCGCTGGCCAGTACAGCTGTTTCAATATCCGCTGCTGCTAAAGAAAGGCTCAGGTTTAAGTTTAACCTGGTCTTGCCATTGACAGAAACCGGGTAACTAAATTCATCTTCTACCATATAAGCCGGGTTGAATTTAGGATATTCAGCGTATGACAAGCTTCCCGCTTCATGGTCTAATGCTTCCCAAAGCTCTTCACAAATGTGGGGTGCATAAGGAGAAAGTACGACAACAAGATCTTCCAGTACCTGCCTGTTTTTACATTTCAGATCTGTTAACTCGTTTACGGCAATCATAAAGCTGGAAACAGAAGTATTAAATGAAAACCGTTCTATATCATCCTGTACTTTTTTGATGATCTTGTGCAGGGCTTTCAGTTCAGCTTTTGACGGCACCGAATCCTCTACATTAAATACCCATTGCTCATTGTGAAACAACCGCCAGACCTTGCGAAGGAACTTAAATACCCCTTCAATACCGTTTGTATTCCATGGCTTGCTTTGCTCCAGCGGGCCGAGGAACATTTCGTACATCCTTAAGGTATCTGCACCATAGTTCTCTATCAGGACATCCGGGTTCACTACATTGAATTTTGATTTAGACATCTTCTCTACTTCCACACCGCAGATGTATTTCCCGTTTTCAAGAATAAATTCTGCATCGGCAAATTCCGGACGGAAAAGTTTGAATTTATCAATGTTCAGTATTTCATTTTCAACAATGTTGACATCAACATGCAGGGCGGATGTTTTATATTCTTTTCTCAGGCCATGAGAAACCAAAGTATTGGTACCTCTCCCATCTTCATCTACAACACGATACACAAAATTACTTCGTCCCTGGATCATCCCCTGATTGATCAGTTTTTTGAAAGGCTCTTCTTCCTGTACATAGCCAAGATCTTTTAGAAACTTGTTCCAGAAACGGCTGTACAGCAAATGACCTGTAGCATGTTCAGCACCGCCAATATACAGGTCGACGTCTTTCCAGTACCGTATGGCTTCTTTGGCAGCAAAATCAGATCCGTTGTGGGCATCCATATAGCGGTACCAGTACCAGCTTGATCCTGCCCAGCCCGGCATGGTGCTCAGTTCATACTCATACTGGTCCTCATAGCTCCAGTCCTCAGCCCTGCCTAATGGCGGCTCCCCGGTTTCTGTCGGCAAATATTTATCAATTTCAGGCAGGATCAAAGGCAGTTCTTCTTCTTTGATCAGGTATGGCAATCCGTCTTTAAAGTAAACAGGAATGGGCTCACCCCAATAACGCTGTCTGCCAAATATGGCATCGCGCATGCGGTAATTGATTTTAGCCTTGCCTGCTCCTTTTTCTTCCAGCCAGGTATTTAAAGTTTGGGTGGCTGCTGCATAATCCATTCCGTTGATAAATCCGGAATTGATATATCTGCCTTCTTTTGTAGGGTCTGCCTGATGGGCGATGTCTTTCTGCGCATCAAGGATTTGAACAATTGGTAAACTGAAATGGGTAGCAAACAGCCAGTCACGCTGGTCTCCGCTGGGCACACCCATGACCGCTCCTGTTCCATAACCGGCCAGTACATAATCGGCTATCCAAAGCTGGATGCGTTCACCGCTTACCGGGTTGATCACATAGCTGCCGGTGAAAGCCCCCGAAACGGTTTTAACATCAGCCATCCGGTCCAGTTCAGACTTCTTTTTGGTCTGCGTAATATAATTATTGATGTCTTCCAACTGCCCCGGCGTAGTCAATTCAGCAACCAGCTCATGTTCAGGTGCCAATACCAGGTAAGAAACACCAAATATCGTATCTACCCGTGTGGTGAAAACCTCTATATAATCCGCAATGCCTTCAGGCGCGTTTTCTATGGCAAACCTTACGCTTGCACCTACACTTTTACCGATCCAGTTGCGCTGCATTTCTTTAACCGGCTCTGGCCAGTCAATGGTATTTAAGCCCTGCAGCAGCCGCTCGGCATAAGCGGAGATCCGCATGCTCCACTGCATCATTTTCTTCTGCTCCACCGGATGACCGCCGCGTTCTGAGTATCCGTCTTTTACCTCGTCATTGGCCAGCACGGTACCAAGAGCCGGACACCAGTTTACGGTACTTTCTCTCAGATAGGTAAGCCGGTATTTCAAAAGCTCTTCCTGCTTTTCTTCATCGGTCATTGTGGCCCAGTCGCTGGGCAGAAATGATGCAGTATCTTCATCGCAAACGGCTCTGACATCGGCACTGCCTGCGGCATTGAATTTTTCTATTAAGGTAGTAAGGTCTTCGGCTCTGTCTGTTTCCAGGTTGTACCAGGAGTTGAACAGCTGCATAAAGATCCATTGTGTCCATTTGTAATATCCGGGATCGCTGGTGCGGACTTCCCTGCTCCAGTCAAAAGAAAAGCCGATCTTGTCTAACTGCTCTCTGTAAGTATTGATATTGGTTTCGGTAGTTAAGGCCGGGTGCTGACCGGTTTGTATCGCGTACTGTTCTGCCGGCAACCCGAAGGAATCATACCCCATTGGGTGCAGCACATTGAACCCTTTTAATCTTTTATATCTGGAAAATATGTCAGAAGCAATGTAACCGAGAGGGTGACCTACGTGCAATCCTGCCCCTGAGGGATAAGGGAACATATCGAGCACATAAAATTTTGGCTTTGAGGTATCCTGATCTGCTTTGAAGGTCTTGTTTTGAGCCCAGTGCTTTTGCCACTTTTGCTCTATTTCTTTAAATTGGTAATCCATTACTGCTATTTCCTTAATATAGAGCGCGAAAATAATGAATTAAAGGGTGTTATAGAAACGGTTTACGAAATTTACCAAAGAGAAAGTGTTTGGGCTCCTTGTTTTCAGGTGCATTGTAGATGCTGTAACGGTCGGAAAGCAGGTAGGACACTGCACAGGCAATGATTACATAAATACCGCATGACATTCCGAAAAGTTCAGCTGCCATAATGCAGCAGGCAACGGGGGTCTTGGCAGCTCCTGCAAAAACGGCTGCAAAACCCATCGCTGCAAGCAGTCCGACGGGGAGCGGCAAAAATAATGACAGCGTACTGCCCAGTGTAGCACCTATAAAAAATAAAGGTGTAACCTCGCCTCCTTTAAAGCCGGCGCCAAGTGTGATTGCGGTGAGGAGTATTTTAAGCGCAAAATCCTGCGGGGCAGCGGGCAGATCAAAAGATTCGACTATACCGGCAATCCCCAGGCCGTTATACTTGAAGGTTCCCAGCAATAAAACGAGCAGAACAAAGACAATTCCCCCGGCAAAAGGCCTTAGCGGGGCGTATGGGATTTTTTTGAAGACACGGGTAAAGAGCTGGGTAAGCTTTACAAATGCGATGGCAGCAAAGGCAAAGGCTGTACCTGCAAGTGTACAATAGAACAACCTGGCTGGTATAACGGACGGAATCAGATCTATATGGTAATGGGTATGCCCGACTCCCCAGAGTTCTGTAACCCGGGCGGCAAGAAATGCGGCTGCAACAGCAGGGATGATGGCTTT
>NZ_DATHGC010000347.1:0-2481 GCF_035317785.1 Pedobacter sp.
GTAGCGGCCAGGTCAAGGGCCAGATCTTTGCGGATCTTTTTTACATACCTTTTCAACAGGAACCGGTCTTCAGCTTCAATGACCACTCCATGGATAAAACCAAATGAGCCCAGGGATACCAGCGCGGCATTAAACATGCCATCATCTCTGATGATTCTGGATTGGATTATTCCGGCAAATGCATCGGACAGAGCTGGTTTTGATGCCCGCTCCAGGTATACGCGATCTTCCGGATCAGGCCCGGTAATGATGCTCAGCCCAACCACGTAATCCTGGACTGATCCTATATCCAGCGCTGAGCCATGTACACCAGTGGAAACACAGCCGGCTATGGTCTGACCATTACTTGCCCCCGTGGTTTTCATGGATTTACCGAAATCATTTAAGAAGTTGTGGATTTCCTTGATTACGTTTCCGCATTGAATAAAAAAGAGATTATCGTGGAGGAAGTCCGTATCAGGATGAAGCTGACTGGCTTCGATTTTTATTTTCAGGTTCATTAAGGGGTTCACTTGGATATTGTCCTTTTGATGAGCAATGTGGGACATGGACCACCTGGACCCGATCGCCCGGAAGCCTTCGCCTTTACTGATTGCATCTGCAAAGAGTCTTTGCATTTCCCCCGCTGCATCATTGTAGCGTTCTAACTGCAAAGGCATACCGGCTTTTTTAGCGAGCTCGGTATTGTGCATGAAGCGGGTAGGCCAGGGTCCGTTCTCATGCAGCGTATTCCATGATCCGATTGTGGTTGTGGTGGTTTTTGCCATGGCTAGTTGTCTTCTTTTAAACGAACATATATTACTTTAACTTTTCTTACGCGGCCAAGGGTAATGCCGCTCAGCAGCACATGGCCCAGGGTAACACGGTATTCAAGCGCATAAAACCCGGTGGGACCACAATCCCTGATTAATTCAAAAGACCCTTTGGTTATTCCAAGCTTAATGGTGGTGTCGATCGTATTTGTTTTTTTGTTCTTGTAAAAATCCTGTGAATCGTTACTGTAGTCTGGTTCAGCAACACCATCCCTGCTAATCAGACGAACCGAATAACAGGAGCTCATTCCTATTGTAATCATACTGATCAGCAATAGTGATCTTAGGCGGCTTAATGGGATTGTTGTTTTCATTGCGTTAATCATTATATATCAGTATGTTAAACTAAAAGTAAATAAAATTTTAGCAATAATGAATCTTTAAGATGCCGGGCCGGTTATGACCGGAGAATATTTATTTGGCATAGTTCAGGAGATGATTAATAGGTAATGGCCAATTGCGTATATTTGAGTGTGTTGGCGATATATATTATATTCGAACCGAAAAATACCTGTAAGACAACGCAGACAAAAACATGAAATATTCTATTTTTCTTATCCTTTTTGTATCGATTAACGGTTATGCTCAACAAGTAGACATCCTGCTGATAGGTGTTTCGCATAATTATAGTAACTATCCACAACAAGACCTTTCAGGTATTTATAATAAAATCAAAAGATTTGAACCGACTGCATTTTTTGGAGAATTTTTGAGTAAGGAAGATGAACGGCTTGTTATGGATTATTGGTGTAAACAGGATAATATTAAGCGCCTGGAAATACTTAGAAAAAATCGAAATATAGCAACGGAGGCACTTCCAAAGACGATTGACAGTCTAAGGAAATTATCATTACTAAATCCAAAAGACTATCGGATAAAAACTGAATTGGCCCATGCTTATTATCTTAATCAAGATGTTGCAAATGGTCATTATCAATTTTGGCAAGTTTTCAGCAATCTCTGGAAAACACCGGATACTGAACTTGAAAACTACGTCAATAAATTACTTAGTCCCCAGATGGACACCACGGGACGAAGTATGAAAAGGCTGAAAACCTCGGAATATGCACTTATTGCATTTCCAATGATGCTGGAAATGAAAATTCAAGAATTACTTTCTATGGATTGCCAGGATTATGATTTGAATTGGGTAGCATCTTCGATTGCGTTCAATAATAAATTTCAACCATTCAAAAAAGACACAGTTACATCTTATGCAAATGAATTAAAAACAATACTAGCTAAAAGGGATAAAGGGTTTGAAAAAGATGCAGGTATCGAAAAAAATTCAAAAACCGTAACTGAATGGTTTAACACTGACGAAGCGTCTGCCATTTTTGCCTCGGGGGATTTTTATTTTCCAGAGATGTATGATATAAAAAACTTCCCCAAGGAAGAAATGCTTTCACAAATACATTGGTGGCTAATGAGAAATAAAGGAATGTGCGACAATGTTGTAAATCGGGCCAGAGCATTAGGTTTGAACAAAGTAGTTGTTCTTGCCGGGGCTAATCATAGGAAGTATATGCAGGATATATTCAAAACAATGCCGAATGTAACGGCAAGAAATATCAATGAAATTGAATAGCAGAAATTTATTTGCTGATGCAATTGATAGAAGAAGGAGCAGGCGGTGCCAGTCTTTCCTTCCGTTTATCGCTTAAATATT
>NZ_DATHGC010000348.1:0-3513 GCF_035317785.1 Pedobacter sp.
ACAGGGCTTAACTGGCTTTTGCGGAATGCCCTGCTGATAAGGCGGGTAGTAGGAATCATAACCCAGAGAAACTTGCCCCGGGAAAGAAAGTATGACCCTGATCCGCTCAAAAGTCAGCATATATTGTCTGTCTCCTTTTGCGTTAACTTCCTTTAACAGGTACTTGAGGTGATAGCGCCAACTTTCATTATTGGTTTTCCTTCCGGTATCCGACACAAGGACTTCAAACCAGTCCCCCGGTTTCATTTTTGAAAACACATCGCCTTTCTGTGCGAAAAGCAATTGCGGCAGCCAGATCAGTATAAATACTGCAAGGCTCAAGAGTTTTTTCTGTTTCATAATTTAAGATTTGAAACAAAAGAGCAGAAAGAAAGCGGCTAAAATCGGGTTCATTGAGCAGACTGCAGTTATGGCCGATTATTCAGTAAGTATTGTAATGTTTCTTTTCAATTCAAAGCCTGGTAAGTAAGCGCTCTGAACTTTTCTACCACATCACCATGTGAGCTGCTTTGGAGCTGACGGTAAAAAAGCAGCACCATCTTTTCCTTCGGATCTACCCAATACGAAGTCGCAAACGCACCTCCCCAGCTAAAGGTCCCTGCCTGGGCGGGCGTATTGGCGCTGCCTTTTTCTGTTATGATACCAAAACCCAGGCCGAATTTATCATCGCCCAAGTTCAGATCACCAACCTGGTTCATCGTCATCATCCTTACTGTGTTCCGTCCAAGTAGTCTTACGCCATTGTATTCACCGCCATTCAAAAGCATCTGCAAAAATATCGCATAATCCATAATGGGCGCATTCAGGCCGCCGCCGCCGGAATAATAGGTACTGCCCAGCAGGGGATAATTTGACGCAGTCGGTGTATTAAAAATCTTATTTCCTCCTTTAATCAGTTTTCCCTGCGGATCTTCTGTATACATGTTTACCAGCCTGTCCTCTTTGTTTTTAGGAACCGAGAAATAGGTATCTTTCATTCCTAATGGCTGAAATATCCTGGTTTTAAAGAACTCGTTCAGGCTCATGCCCGAAACTATTTCTACTACACATCCCAATAGATCTGTGTTCAATCCATAAGTAAACCGCTGTCCGGGCTGATGCATCAAAGGCAGTGTACCAAGACGTGTCATGGCCTCCAGCAGCGTTCCTTCTTTCACACCGAGCCCAGCGGTAATATTGCTTTTTGCATATACGGCCTTTGCTTCCTGCGATCCGATCTGTGCATAGCCCAGTCCTGAGGTGTGTGTCAGCAAATCTTTGATCGTGATTTCCCTTGCGGCCGGAACCGTAGTATAAGTAGTGTCTTTGGCATTGAACTTATCCAGCACAACTGGTTTATTAAAAGAAGGAATGTATTTTGATACCCGGTCGTTCAACAATAGTTTTCCGTCATCAAACAGCATCATGATGGCAACGCTAGTGATGGCTTTGGTCTGCGAGGCAATCCGGAAAATCCCATCTTTAGGCATTTTTTTCTTTGCTTCGATGTCGTCATAGCCGGCTGCATTATAGTAGGCTATCTTTCCATCCCTGATGATGAGCGCCACAGCGCCGTTCATCCATCCTTTATCTGCCCATTCTTTCATTGCTCCGTCCAGTTTGAGTAACCTTGCAGATGAAAACCCTGCATCTTCAGGTGATCCGGTGGAAATAACTTTACTTTCTTGGGCAAGAACCGGATAGCCTGCAGTAAGATTAAACAATAAACAAACTATAAAAATTCTTTTGAGCATAACGGATCGGTTTGGTATCCTAAAATAAGGAAATAAACCGGTCAAGTCCTAAGACCTGCCGTTAAAGTTGTAAAGAGAAACTTCTTTCCATTTGATATACCCTAATTTGTCACATTGCTCAGTTACCATTGAGGTGACATTTTCAGGCACATCGTTTACGATTTTCCAGCGGATGTTGTATTTGCTGTTGTAGCTGATGTAAATCACCACATCTTCAAACATAGGTTCCACTGACTTCAGGTCCTTGAGGTGAAGACTTTCAAGTTCCTCAGCCAGACGTTTAAGCCTTTCATTCATTACTTTTGCCAGCGGAACGGCCGGCTTTGCATCAGGTTCTATAATTGGGAGTACGGTAACTGTCATCTATCTAATATCTCGGAATACTACAAATATTAGCAAAAGTAATCAATTCCTGAATAGGAATTGACACCAATAGGTAAATAAGTTAAAAATATTAAGTTAGTCTTTTTTTAAAATGGTCACAGGCCCTGACAATCCGGACTTTAACAAAGGCGATGTTTTACTATAATGCTTTATTGTAGTAAAAGTATACCTGCCGCTGCTGCGTGGCAGACCTTTACTCAGCCATTCCGGCCACTGCCCATTTTTTATACCGTCATCAGGCAGAAATTCGTCACCGATTAACCTGTTTGGCCATAAATTGACAACTTCTATTTCTAACTGGTTGCCTTTATTCCTGACTGCAGTGCTGATATCAACGCGCCATGGAGCAGTCCAGAGTACGCCGAGATCCTTTCCGTTTAACCTTACCCTGGCCAGGTTTTTGACTTCTCCGAGATCTAAAAACAGTTCCTCTTTTTTCCCTGAAAAATTCAGCGGCAGATCAAAGGTCTTTTTATAGACCGCCGTGCCCGAATAATACTTAATGCCCTTATCCTCATCTAAGGTCCAGTCATGCAGCCTTTCAAAATCTACAGTCCCGGGCCCTCCCCATTTGGGATCAAAGAATACTTTCCAGTTACCTTGCAAAGTGCTTGCCGTGCTCAGCGATGCAAAATTTTGGGCTCGTTCCGGCCCAGCATTTTCATTTTTTGAAAATACCACAAAAAAGCTTTGATAAGGCTCAAATTGCAATGGTATAGTTGTCATTAGTCCTTCCGTGAAAAATCAGGCAATTTACGGATGCTACCCGTCTGTGCATCCCAAAGCTCGGGAACATCCCCTTTTACACTCCTGAAAATTGCATTTACATTCACCCGCTGGTCTGAGCTGTTGGAAACAAAATATACATCCCGGCCTGCAGACTGGCGGTGTGTATACCTGACGGGTCCGTCAGATTCAAAATCCTGCGCTACCTCCATCGATTTCAATATGGAGGCCGTGAGTTCATAAGCCGGATAAAGGTTGTCCAGCCTGGTTTCCAAAGCGCCGCCATACACCACTTTCCCTTTTTTGAATGCTTTTTCAGTTTGAATAGCAGGAACATCAAGCGATCCCCACAACTCTTTAGCCATATCTTTAACTGCTACATCAAACTCCGGGTAACCTCTTAGCCCCAGAGATTTAACCGGCTGGGAGCCAACCACTACTGCACCCGCAGCTAACAGATCCCGGATCTTTTCCAGTAACTTCGGCGTCATGGTCTTCACGACAGGCAGGACTAAAATGCGATAGGATGCCCCACCCGGAAATACGATCCGGCCATCTTTTACTGAGGCATTGTAAAGCTGTCCCGGCGCGCAGCCGTCGAAATTATAACCTTTTCTGTCAGGCAACATCGCTGTTCCCGCCAAAGCAGACAATGGTGGTCTGAAAACAT
>NZ_DATHGC010000349.1:0-13596 GCF_035317785.1 Pedobacter sp.
TGCAGGTCATTGTCCAGTGCCAGCATCTGGGAAATTCTGTCCCAGGAGGCCAAAGCTGTCTGAAAGCTTGTCCACAATGTAGCCAACTGCCTTATCGGGTTATAAAAGTTATTGGCATAAGCAATATAACTGATCAGCAGACCAATGGTCAGGCTTCCATTCTTAATTAAATATATCCCATAGATCAATACCAGCAACTGCGCAATATTGGAAAACAAACTAAACACCGGCATAAAAACAGTATTTGCAATACCCGCACCAGTTGCGGTCTTATAGTTTTGCTGATTGGCGGCATCAAACCTTTTTCTAAAATAATCACGGCGGTTAAAAGCCACCACCACCTTAAAATTATTCAGGCTTTCCTGTATCTCCGCGCTCATCATCCCTATACTTTTTAAGTTAGCGGCATTCCTTTTTCTTACCCATGACGACAGCCTGTTTACGAACAGCCAAATGCACAGGGCCGGAAAAATAGTAACCGCCCCGAGTTTAAAGTTAATGATCAGCATAAATGACCCTGCTGCAATCAGCATAAAAATACTACTCAAAAACTGGAGCAGACCCTGTGAGAAAAACTGATTTAGCCTTTCTGTATCTGTGTTTACCCGGGAGATCAGGTCACCCGCTTTATTTTGATTAAAGAAGGCAACCGGCAATTGCTGGATCTTATGAAATACTGCATTGCGCAAAGCAAATACGATCCGTTGTGCTGCGCCTCCCATCAATCGTGTTTGCAGGTAACTGCCGCCAAACACTACAAAATACATGCACAGCAATATGCCGGAAAACAACAAAACGCCGCTGAATTGTTTCGTTTGGATATAATGGTCAATGGTGTAGCCAACAATCAGCGGGCCGGATAAATTGACACCTGTATTGACCAGCATCAGCAGCAGTGCAAAAACAATTGTCCGCTTTTCATCACCGGCCACCTCAAGTAAGCTCATTAGCTCCTTATAAACCGGCTTCTTTACTTTGCCCTCTTTTTCTATGTTCAGGTTATAGTTCATAATTGCTTGTACTGAGTTGTGAATTATAGATCTGAACGTATTCCGGACTGCGCTGCATCAGTTCAATGTGCGTCCCTTTATCCAATACCTCTCCCTGCATCATCAGTATGACCTGGTCATAATCTTCAATGGCCGCGATCTTTTGCGTTACCGATATCAAGGTAATGGAGGGATAATTTCGCTGGATATTTTGCAGTATCCTTTTTTCTGTCTGCTGGTCGACCCTGGCTGTGAAATCATCCAGCAGCAAGATACGTGGGTTTATGGCCAGCGCCCTTGCCAGCATAATGCGCTGTTTTTGTCCTCCTGATAAACTCAGGCCTCTTTCTGAAATTACAGTATCCAATCCATCAGGCATAGATTCAATGAGTGTGGTCAGTTCAGAACTGGCAATCGCCAATTTTAGAGATTCATCAGTCACGAGCTCACTAAAAGCAATATTTTCCCTTATGCTCATATTGAACATCACACTGTCCTGAAATACAAATGCCAGCTGGCGGTAAAAGGCGTCTTGCTTAAAGTTCTGGAGCGGATGTCCATCAAATCTGATCTCCCCATTGTCTGGCCTGGTCATTCCCGACAGCAATTGCAGCAATTGGGTTTTTCCGGCTACTGTAGGCCCGACTATGGCAACTTTTGAACCAGGAGTTATAGAAAAGCTGATATCTTTCAACACATTTTTTCCGGAATAATTCAGGGTCAGATTTTCGACTTCGATCTCACCGCTCAGTTCAATATCAATTACGCCCTTATCTAAAATGTCTTCGGTATCCAGCACCTTACTGATCCTGCCGTAAGAAACGGTAGCCTGTACGATCACATTGCTCATAAAGCCAATGATGATGATCGGGAAGATCAGCATGGCCAGGTAACTGTTAAACGCTGCCAGATCCCCTATACTCATCCTGTCGGTAATGACCAAATGACCGCCATAGGTCAGGATGACCAGGGCAGCTATGCTGGCGGTAAAAGTAATGATGGGAATGAGCCATGCAAAAAGCCTGAGGATGGTAAGTCCTAAATCCTTTCCCTTTATGCTGGCTTCTAAAAACTTATCATATTCCAGAGCCTGTGAGTTGACCACCCTCACCAAAAAAGCACCTAAAATGCTTTCGTTGATGATTTTATTCAGCCGGTCTATCACCTCCCTGCTTTTTTTATAATGGCGCTTCACTTTTTTTAACACCAGAAAAAAACTGACCCCAATGGTGGAAGTGATCAGGATCACGATCAGCCCCAGCTCCCAATCAATACTAAAGAGCAGTATGGCCGCACCGATAATGATAACCAGGGAAGACAAAATAGAGACTATCGCCTGGGCAACAAATTGTTTTATCCCCTCTACATCGGAAGTCAGGTTGGTCAACAGTTTGGCGGGACTTTCCTGGTCTATAAAAACCGTGCTTTGTCTGGAAATTTTTGCCGCGAGTTTCGTACGCAGGTCTCTTGCTACATTTTCAGAGGCATAAATCTGGACAAGACTCTGCACATATCCCAGTATAAAAACCAATGCGGTAATGCCGGAAAACTGCAGCATGGCTTTGTTCATTGAAAACTGGTGATGATTCAAGCCGTCTATGACACTCCCGATGATCTTTGGCAACAGCAAACTCAGGCCATTACCCAGAAGAGCTAATAACAGCAATAATGAAATCATGCCTTTATAAGGCTTTAGCATTTTTAGCATGGTGCAAAGTTACCATCTTTGATTTAGATTCAACCCGGACTTCTTCGGGTCTTCTTCACAAAAAGTAACGATTTTGCGAAGGAAGCCTAACTCAGTGTAAAGAAAGGCCTGACTGAGCTGAGCATCTTATCTAACAAAAAAGGGAACCCAAAATGAATTGAGCCCCCCTTGTTTAACCGTATTAATTGTTATTTAGTAGCTTTTGTAAAATGCAGCACCACATATGAAGGTGAAGTACCATACTCAACCGGCGATTTGATCACGAGGCTGTTTCCGTCTCCCGAAGACAATACTGACCGGTATCCTGAAGTTACGTTTTTAGCTTTATCACCTTCAAATATTTTTTTGAACTGAAAGGTCTGATCTGCCGGACTTGCTGACCAGTATATGGTCTGGGTTTTAGCGGCACAGTTTCCCCCGCCAGGCAAAGTATAACTGCCGTTACCGCTGTTGGTCAGCGTCCAGATGCCCCCTTTGAAACATGAAGCCGGCCCGTCGTCAAACAACGACTTTACATTTGCCTCCGGCACACCTTCGTAGGTAATGTCACTCAATACCCAAGTCCCGCTCACGTTACCTCTCGTTACACTTGTACCAGCTGCGCCTTTTGGCGAACAGCTTTGCAAAACCATTAATGAACTGCATAAAATGGCTGCTATCAGGAATATTCTTTTCATGTTATCTTTATTTGATATTCCAATTACATAAATCTTGCCAAAACCTCAGCAGAATAATTTTATCCTTTTAACTTTGTTTTACCAAAACGCCCTCCTAAACATTAACACCGTAATAATGAAGCCAGAAACCCTTGCCATACACGCCGGAAATTTATACAGGACCAGTACTCATGACGTGACCCCGCCGATAAACCTGTCTACTACTTTTCTGAGAGATGAGGATGGTGGCTATTCTGGCGGACATATGTACAGCAGGGTGAGTAACCCCAACCGTTCCGCACTCGAAAAGGCGCTTGCTGATCTGGAGAAGGGTGCTGATGCCTGCGCTTTCTCATCGGGCAATACTGCTGGGATGAGCCTGTTCCAGGCGTTAAAGCCGGGCAGCCACATCATCGCACCTGATGACATGTACTGGGGATTTAAGAAGCAGCTGCTGACCATTTTTAAGGATACGCTGGAAATAGATTTTATTGACCTTACCGATATTTCAGCCGTAAAGAGGCTTATCAAAAAAAATACGGTTCTGATATGGATAGAGACTCCATCCAATCCTTTACTAAAGATCACCGATGTGACGGCGATCGCTAAAATAGCCAAAGAAAATAATTTGATACTGGCCTGTGACAGTACCTTCGCCTCTCCATGCCTGCAAAACCCGATTTCCCTGGGTGCAGATATCGTAATGCACTCTTCCACAAAATATATTGGCGGTCATAGTGATGTTCTTGGAGGTGCGCTGATCACGGCAGTCAGAAATGAATTTTGGGAAAAGATCAGGAATGTGCAGCAGGTTGGTGGCGCTGTACCTTCTCCATTTGACTGTTATCTGTTGGTAAGAAGTATAAAAACATTGCCGTACCGCATGCGTGCACATAGTGCAAACGGCTTGGCATTGGCGCTGTATCTTCAGAAACACGACAAAGTCGAAACAGTTTTTTATCCCGGACTGAAGGATCACCCGCAGCATGAAGTTGCTAAAAAGCAAATGAGTGATTTTGGAGGAATGCTGTCCATACTGATAAAAGGAGGCGCAGATGAAGCAAGGAGAATAGTAAATACAGTTAAACTATTTGCCCAGGCGACGAGTTTGGGCGGTGTGGAAAGCCTGATAGAGCACCGTGCTTCTATAGAAGGTCCTGACACCAAAACGCCACAAAATTTAATTCGGATATCTGCGGGCCTCGAACATATAGATGACCTGATTGATGATCTAAAGCAGGCCTTAGCTTAAATTTGAAGTAAAATTCTTCCTTTATTTAGATTTTAAATCCAATTTATAAGACTAATAAACAGCGACTTACAAAATATTCAGAATATAATTTTGGATATTTTGAGCCTTAAGCATACATTTGCATCATCATTTAGCGAAAGCTAATCAAGTCAACCCTCTTAGTTTGAAAGGTTTGATTTATAAAGAAGTGGCGAGAGACAGGCTCCCTGACCCACTGGCAACCCTCCCAAAATGGAGAAGGTGCCAATTCCTGACCAGAAGGCATGGTGCCCTTTGGAAAGATAAATTGAAACAAAATGAAAACAGTAAGAATCATTACAGATTTATTTAGTAATTGTTGCCGGCCGCATAGTGCATGTATGTGCTGTGGCATACAATAGTTCTAAAAATCTTCCCTTTGTATTTTAGATTCAATAGGAAGGCCCTGTCACCAGGGTACGCTAAATAGCTATATGCGATAAAATTTTCAGTTTTCATTATTCAAATTAAAATAACATGTCAGCATCTCATAAATTCGAAACCCTACAAATACACGCAGGCCAGGAAATAGATCCAACAACAGGTTCCCGCGCTGTGCCTATCTACCAGACTACATCTTACGGCTTTAAGAACTCCGAGCATGGCGCCAATCTTTTTGCGCTAAAGGAATTCGGCAATATCTATACCCGCATCATGAATCCCACTACGGATGTTTTTGAAAAACGGGTTGCTGCACTTGAAGGCGGCGTGGCCGGTTTAGCTGTCGCATCCGGACAAGCGGCGCAATTTATTGCATTAAATAATATCCTGCAGGCAGGTGATAATTTTGTTTCTTCATCTCATTTATATGGCGGTTCTTACAACCAGTTTAAGGTCGGCTTCAAGCGTCTGGGCATTGAAGTTAAGTTTGCCGATGGTGATGATCCGGAGGATTTTGAATCGAAGATCGATGCCCATACCAAGGCCATATTTTTAGAAAGCATTGGAAACCCTGCTTTCAGTGTGATAGATTTTGAGAAAATATCAGCTATCGCCAACCGACATGAGCTGCCATTGATCGTTGACAATACTTTTGGCGCTGCCGGGTATCTGTTCAAGCCATTGGAACATGGCGCCCATATCGTAGTTCAGTCCGCGACAAAATGGATCGGCGGCCACGGCACCAGTATCGGTGGCGTAATCGTAGACGGAGGAAATTACAATTGGGGTAATGGCAAGTTCCCGCAGTTTACTGAGCCTTCCGAGGGTTATCATGGTTTGGTGTTTAATGATGTTTTTGGATCGGCTGGTCCGTTTGGAAACATACAGTTCATTATTCGCGCCAGAGTAGAGGGCTTAAGGGATTTTGGCCCGGCCATCTCTCCTTTCAACTCGTTCTTACTCATACAGGGATTAGAGACTTTATCACTCCGCGTACAAAGGCACGTAGACAATGCGCTGGCTTTGGCCATATGGTTTGAAAATCACGAAGCCGTCAAATCCGTAAGTTACCCTGGACTGGAAAGCAGCCCTTACCATGCGAATGCGAAGAAATATTTGCAAAATGGTTTCGGGGCTGTGCTCTCATTTGAACTCCACGGCGACAAACAGCAGGCCAGCAAACTGGTAGACAGCCTTAAACTGGTAAGCCACCTGGCCAATGTGGGTGATGCCAAGACGCTGATCATTCAGCCTTCTGCAACCACACATCAGCAATTGAGCGATGCAGAACAAGCTGCCGCCGGGGTAAAACCCAATCAGCTCCGTGTATCGGTTGGAATAGAACACATTGATGACATCAAAGCAGACTTTGAACAAGCTTTTGCCGCTATAAAATTTTAAAAAATCAAGCATTAACACCAAAAATGAGTACCACTGCAATATATAAACACAGCAAACAGTTTAAACTGGAAAATGGCAAGAAACTGCGTCATGCAGAGATCGCCTATCAAACCTATGGCAAACTGAATGCTAAAAAAGACAATGTGATCTGGGCATGCCATGCGCTAACGGCCAACGCTGATGTGCTGGACTGGTGGAAGGGGCTTTTTGGAAGCAACGACCTCTTCAACCCAGAGGAACATTTTATTGTATGTGCTAATGTTTTGGGCTCACATTATGGATCCACCAGTCCATTGAGTATAAATCCGGTAACCGGGCAGCCTTTTTATCTGGCCTTTCCCGAATTCACCATCAGAGACCTCGTGGCTGCACACCGTTTGCTCGCTCAGCATCTGGGCATTAGCCAGATCAAGGTGCTCATCGGCGGTTCATTGGGAGGACAGCAAGCCCTGGAATGGGCAATTAGTGACACTTCCATTGTGGAGAACCTGATACTGATCGCTACAAATGCCGTTCATTCTCCCTGGGGCATTGCATTTAATGAAAGTCAGCGGCTTGCCATAAGTACAGACCGGACCTTTTATGCACAGCAACCGGACGGCGGATCGAAAGGTCTGAAGACTGCGCGGAGCATTGCCTTGCTTTCTTACCGGACTTATGAAGCCTATGCGGCTACCCAGCTCGAGAGCGTCAACGATAAAACCTGTTCTTTCAGGGCTGCTTCTTATCAGAACTACCAGGGTGAGAAACTGTGCAAACGTTTCAATGCTTACAGTTACTGGTACCTGAGCAAAGCAATGGATAGCCATAATGTAGGAAGAGGCAGACAGAGTGTAGTGGATGCACTTGCATCGGTAAAAGCCAATACACTGGTTATAGGCATTGAAAACGATGTTTTATTCCCTTTGTCTGAACAGGATTTTCTTGCCAGACACATCCCGGGCGCGGCGTTTCACAGCATCAAATCTGCGTATGGACATGATGGTTTTTTGATCGAAACCGATATTTTGACCAATATGATCGGCAATTTTTTGAAGGAAAGCATCAATAAGAACATTATTAAATTACATAAAACAGCATAGTACACAAATGAGCAAGAAACTTAAGATTGGTTTGTTTGGGTTTGGTGTAGTCGGACAAGGACTGCATGACATCATCCGCGGACAGGACTTAAACCTGGAGATCGTTAAAATAGCCATAAAGAACGCTGATAAAAAACGTAGTCTTGACGCGCATCTGTTTACCACAGATCACGATGAGATCCTGGACAATGAAGAGATCAATACCATTGTCGAACTGATAGATGATGCAGATGCAGCATTTACCATTACAAAAAGAGCTTTGATCAGCGGCAAAAACGTAGTTTCCGCTAATAAAAAAATGATCGCCCTGCATTTGGCAGAACTTGTGGCACTGCAAGAGCAATATGGTGCTTCCTTACTCTATGAAGGCGCCGTATGCGGCAGTATTCCGATCATCCGTAACCTGGAAGAGTATTATGATAACGAGCTGCTCCACGGCATCAGCGGCATTTTTAATGGCTCGTCCAATTATATTCTTTCTAAAATATTCAATGAAAATCTGGAATATGGTGTTGCGCTAAAACAGGCGCAGGACCTGGGCTTTGCGGAAACTGATCCCATCATGGATGTTGGCGGTTACGACCCTAAATTTAAACTGGCCATTGCCACCGCCCATGCTTATGGCCTGTTCATCAATCCGGACAAGATCCTCAATGTCGGTATTCAAAATTTGTCTGATAATGATATCAGATACGCCAGGGAAAAGAACTTCAAGATAAAACTGGTACCTACTGCAAGAAAGATCAGCACCAAACAGATTGTTACTTATGTATTGCCAAAATTTGTAAAGTCTGATGATTTTCTGTACAATGTGGAAAACGAATACAATGGTGTAACTGTTCAGGCTGCTTTTGCCGATAAGCAGTTCTTTTTTGGTAAAGGAGCCGGCGGTCATCCTACCGGTGCTGCTGTGTTATCTGATATCGCTGCATTGAGGTATGACTATCGCTATGAGTACAAAAAATATCACCAGCACAATGGACTTGTACATACGGACAATGTAAATATTGAAGTGTACCTTAGGTACACACATGAATATACCGTAGAGAAGCTTCAAATTGAAAACATCAGTGAACGCTTTTCACGCAATGACTATAAATATGTGATTGGAAATGTGAGCTTAAAAAGCCTGCTGGCTAATCGTGATTTGCTGGAGCAAAAGGACATCTTTATTGCACATACAGGGAGATATACCTATACTGAGCAGCAGATTCAGATTGTAACTCAAGAAGAGGTACTATTTAACTAGATTACTTTTTATTATTTTGTTTTGATAGCAAAAAGGCCCCGGTTGGGGCCTTTTTCTTATATGCTATATTTCTCTGCTGACATCCCAGTTTTCCAGGTAATCTGCTACTCTTCTTACAAAGGAACCTCCCAATGCACCGTCTACTACTCTGTGGTCATAGGATAAGGAAAGGAACATCATATGGCGAATTGCGATCACATCACCGAATTCAGTCTCCAGCACCGCTGGCTTCTTTTTGATTGCGCCTACAGCCAAAATAGCGACCTGTGGCTGGTTGATGATAGGAGTTCCCATTACATTACCAAATGAACCCACATTAGTTAAGGTAAACGTCCCGTTTTGGGTCTCATCCGGTTTTAGTTTTGAAATACGTGCCCTGCCGGCCAGGTCATTTACTGATTTCGTTAACCCTACCAGGTTAAACTGATCTGCATTTTTAATAACGGGAACGATCAAATTACCGTTTGGCAACGCAGCAGCCATTCCAATGTTGATGTCTCTTTTTTTAATGATCTGGGTCCCGTTCACGGAAACATTGATCATCGGAAAGTCTTTGATCGCTTTGGTTACTGCCTCTACAAAGATTGGCGTGAAAGTGATCTTTTCATTTTCACGTTTTTCAAAGCCGTGTTTGACTTTCTCTCTCCACATCACCATATTGGTTACATCGGCCTCTACGAAAGAAGTCACGTGCGGAGAGGTCTGCATGCTCATGACCATGTGTTCAGCGATCAGCTTGCGCATCCTGTCCATCTCAATGATCTCATCTCCTCCATTTATACTGGCAGAAGATGGTACAGCGGGTTTTACAGGAGTATTTGAAGCGGCCTGATCCGGTTGATTTGCCAATATTGCGGCGGCCGACGGATTTGCAATTTCAGGCGCGGTATTTTCTTTTCTGGTTTGAATATAACCCAGCAGGTCATCCTTGGTCAGTCTGCCTTCCGAGCCCGTCCCATGCAGAGTGTCCAGTTCCTCATTAGTGATGTTTTCCTGGGTCGCAATATTTTTTACCAGCGGTGAGTAAAAACGGTCTGAGCTGCTTTTTCTAAGTTCCGGCTCAGCCTTCTCTGCTGCCGGGACATCGTCCTGAGACTCCAATAGCGACATACCGGGAATTTCTCCGGCTGCTTCACCTTCCACTGCTCCTTCCGTTTCGATAATGGCAATGACTTCACCAACCTGCGCCACTTCATCTTCTTTAAATAACTGCTTAATTAATTTACCGGATACCGGTGAAGGAACTTCTGAATCAACTTTATCAGTAGCGATCTCTAAGATTGTATCATCAATCCCGATCATATCACCGGGTTGTTTAACCCACTTAATGATGGTTGCCTCCGCAACGCTTTCCCCCATTTTTGGTAACAATAATTCGTATTGAGCCATCTTTTATTTTATGATTGATATCGGATGCAAAAGTAAAGTATTTCGCAGACTTAAACATAATCCTTCCGAAGTTCATTCAAAATCATACTTAAAGCAGCTATCGCTGAGCGCTCTATATTTTGAGTTCTTTTATTTCCGAAAGTAAATAGTTTTGCGGTAATTCCTTTAGGATTGGCTACGGCAATCCAAACTGTACCTACAGGTTTGCCGGTTGTTCCTCCGTCCGGGCCTGCTATACCGGTAACGGCAACAGCATAGTCTGTTTTAAAATGAATCATTGCCCCCTGCGCCATTTCCCGGACAGTTTCCTCACTTACCGCGCCAAAGTTCTCAAGAGTTTCGTGTGCAACTCCCAAGACCGACTCCTTAAGCTGATTTGAGTACACTACTGCTCCCCCTGTATAAACTGCAGAAGAACCCGGATGCTGAGTGATCAGATGTGCAATATATCCGCCGGTACAGCTTTCTGCTGTGGACAGTGTAAGTTTTCGCTCCTCCATGATATTGAGCAGGGCCTTTTCCAGTGCAATGTCTTCTTCTACTACGACATACATTTTTACTTTGTCAATGATCTGCCGGGCATAACGCTCTACCTCCTGCCGCAAAACAAACTCATCGCTTCCCGACGCACTGAGTCTTAAACGTACCTGCCCTAAACGGGGCAGATAGGCAAGTTTAATGTGACCAGGCAGGCTATCCTCTATCTCAGCTATTTCAGCAGCAAGAAATGATTCGCCTATACTCATCGTAAGAATAGTTTTATGAAAAATATGAGGGAGTTTAAAAGACTTGCCCAGACGCGGCAGGATCTCTTCTTCCATAAGGTACATCATTTCAAACGGCACTCCGGGCATGGACACAATCACATTGCCTTCATGCTCAAACCACATACAGGGTGCTGAACCATTCTTGTTTTGAATGACCGTACAGCCATCCGGAACGTCGGCCTGTTGTATGTTAGATTCGATCATCGGTCTTTTCAGCCTGGCAAATATTCCCTGTATGTGACTCAGTGTCTCCTCATCTCTCCGCATACCCATACCGAAATATCTGGCCAGCGTGAATTTCGTGATGTCGTCCTTTGTAGGCCCCAACCCTCCGGTAATGAGAATGATCTTTGCTCTTTTTTCTGCTAACTGCAATGCTTCTGTGATGTGCTCCGCATCATCAGACACGGAAGTTACCTGTTTTACTTGTATGCCTGCCAGGTTCAGCTGTTTGGCCATCCAGGCTGAATTGGTATCCACAACCTGACCTATCAGGATCTCGTCACCAATAGTAATGATTTCAGCTAACATAAAATGGGATTAGAATCGTGTAAAATATTGTTTTCTCTTGCTCAGTTTTAGATCCTGAAGTATTGATGCCTTAACTTTTATATCTACCGAATAGGACTGATACCGTCCAAAAGGCACCCAGCTAAAGCTCATGTCCCAGCAGTGCAGGTCTCTGTAAATTGAAAAGTTGGTCTGAGAAAAGGTCTTTGCCTGAAAATCCCAGCCCGAGGTAAACTGTACCTTCCACTTAGGGGTAATATTTGCATCACCATTGAAGTTTAACGTGTTTGAAATATTACTGTTTAGTCCGACTGCGTCCGTATTGTACTGAAAACTGTAACTGAAGGCAAAGTTCCATGGAATTTTAAAATCCACGAATGCATTCGGATCTCGGCTTACCCTGGCCAGTGCATCAGACTGTTCCTGTGTCATCCCAGCCTTTTCTACCTCTTGCTTTAAATTATCCTGGTTTTCATTTCTCTTTTTCAGGGCCTCCGGGTTAAAACTGTAGTCAAAAGAAAAACCAAAGCTTGTCAAGCGGGGTAGTTTTCCTTCCTGCCAGGTGTATTTATCTATCAGCCTCCTGTACGGTCTGTTCTGCGAATCGAAAACGTTTGTTGTTGTACCGTTAATCACACTGACACTGTCCTGTGTCTGGTAAGGATTCAAGCTGCCATAATAGTTGATGCCCAGCTTATCTGTAAACTGTGACCTGCCGCTAAAACTCAATGTAGACAGTTTATAGCTTTTTGCCAGAAAATTATAAGAACCACTAATACTAAGTCCTTGTATGACAGGTATTTTCTTATCGCCCTTACCGGTAGTGTCATTTGGGGTAAGAACTTTCGCTTCCACAGTATTGTCTATTCCGAAAGAAATGGCTGCTGAACGTCCTGCTCCCGGGCCGCCGTACAAAGAACTTTCAAAAATTGAATATTTAACCGGCTTGCCGTCTGTCCCGATTACATCTGTTCCGTCTGTATATTTTGCTATTTTGTAATAACCTCTTTTCGGGTCTGAAAAATCTGGCGTATAGGTGAAGCCCACCCTTGGCGTCATCACGTGTCTCAGGGCTTTAAAATTACCAAACTTATTAAACTGGGCGGTGCTGTAGATCTTGGTAGAAAGGCCCATATTGGCATTATATTCTGCATTTCTTTTAAATCCCGGTATGGTATCAATGATCTGTACATCAGAACTGTTCACTACCCTCACATATTTTTTTTCAATGGTCTGAAGCGACCACTTTTCCTGGTAGGTCCCCCCCATATTAAAATTAAAGTATTCTGCCACTACAAAAGACATGTTGACCGGAATCTGATGGCTTACCCCATTGGCAAATTTGTTCAGGGATTCTCTTTTGAACAGTTCACTTTCCTTGGTATTGATCTTATTGCTGGCCTGCATACTATATCCAACGGTTATCTTTTGATACCATTTTTCCTCCCCGACCCTATCTTTAGAATCAAAAGGGCTAAAAGTGGGTATGGAAAAATTAAGGTCAGGCAAAAGCAAATCCACTGTCTTGTTTTGCGTTTCCTGTCTGCCACTCGCGGTTATGCCCAGGTTCATGCCATTGTCCCACACTTTCCCGTAGCCGACGCTTGATTGCAATGTGTTTTTCGCTGACTGATACGGATCATAACTGCCTCCGGCTGCAGTATTGGCATCATAACTTATCGTTCCGGCATCTACAGAGGCCGAGAACGACGTACCCGGCTTCGCATTTGCATTCTGGCTATGGCTCCATAAAATCTTAAAATCTTTAATCTGGTTAAAGTCAGGGCTGCCTTCAGAGCCATACCTGGAGTTGGAATACCTCAGGTTGATGTTGCCGTTATATTTATATCTTTTGGTATAATTGGACAGCAATGAGGCATCGTATGAGCCCCTTGTATAGATGGTCCCAGTGATCTTTGCATCCCAGTAGTCACTTAGCCCGAGGTAATACCCCCCGTCGCGCAGGAAGAAGCCCCTGGTATAATCCTCGCCGGGAGATGGCATAATAATTCCTGACGATTTCTTGTTGGGCTTGGGGAAAAACGCAAAAGGCAATCCAAGAGGTAAAGGAATATCCTCAATTTTTAAGTATACAGGGCCAGTGATGATCTGGTTGCCGGTGACAATTCCCTTGGTGATGTGGATACCAAAGTGCGGATGGGGCAAATTACAGGTACTATAGGTCTGGCCCTTG
>NZ_DATHGC010000350.1:0-7849 GCF_035317785.1 Pedobacter sp.
TCTGTTTTTTGTTGCTGCTGCTTTGGTCGTGTTTTATATTGCTGCTGTTTATCAGAAGGGGCGGCTGCCGGTAAGTTTCGAACCTGCGGTTGTGCACGGTCAATCTAACCGGGCTAATGTGGGGGACGGTGAAATGCCACAAGGCGATGACCCCTGCGGTGGAACAGGCGGACTCGGGATGATTGTCAGCCTGGGAAGTCATGCCATCACCGTTAAATCGCGCGACGGCCGCAAACAGCTTATCAAGCTCACTGACAGGACAAAGATCAGAAATTCAGCAGGTGCCATATTAATGTCCAATTTGAAAATAGGCAACAGGGTAACGATAGTTACATTCGAATCGGATCCGGATGGCAACAAAATTGCAGCGGTTGTTTTGATCTGCAATGCATCAAGTCCGGAAACACAGTAAGGAGAGTAAATTGGTGAAGGCAACCTTAAACAGTACTAAGGTCATCCGGAGCCGCGTCGTTAACCGTAGAACCGGAAATTTCCGGGGATTTAAGTGCAGAAAATTGCAGCGTCATGAGCCAGTTGAAAGCAGCTGCAGGAATCAGACCACCCTCCTGAGCATTATCAACTGTAGAATAGATGGGATAATCTTCAATTGAAGGAAATTCGAGAAAGATGGACATCGCTATTTGTTTAGATTTCATTTATACAACCCCGCACAAACTAAAAAGTTTGATGTGCCTGCTGTTTGTTTACTTAAAGTCTGCTACACTTGCCCGAGTTGGCTTTGTTTTGATCTCTGCAAGTTTGGTTTTACTTTCAGCCCTATCAATTGTTGTTCTTTTTCAAATACAATATAATCAAATCAATTGTATTTGCATGAAAATTAGTCTGCGGATATTACTTTTGTGCTATGCAGCGCAAGACATTTCTCCTTTTTTTATTGCTGACTTTAAGCTCGCAGCTTTTACAGGCGCAGCAAACCCTTCTTTTCGTCGGATCCTATAACATCGACAAAAGTCTTCCGGGCATTTACATTTACAGCTTTGACGGTACATCCGGAAGCTTAACCAAGCTTACCGAACGTGCAGGAGTACTCAATCCCTCCTACCTGGCACTGTCCAGAACCGGCAAATACCTGTATGCCTGTACCGAATCAAGGGCCGGGCAACTGGGCAGCGTAAGCAGTTTCGAATTCCGGAACGACAGTTTAAGGTTCATTAGCCAGCAGCCAACAGGAGCAGCAAATCCTGTTTATGTAGCCTTAGACCGGCAGGAAAAGTGGCTGATCAGCGGCAGTTATACCGGCGGCGGTCTGGCAGCCTTTCCGCTGAACAAAAAAGGTGAGATAAAAAAGGCTACTCAAATCCGCTTATTTAAGGACTCCAGCATCAGGCCCCAGCAAAAGTCTGCGCACATCCATTCCGTCAATTTCTCGCCCGACCAGCGGTACGTCTATCTTCCGGATCTAGGGGCAGATAAGATCCGGCGCTTCACCTTCACCTCATCACTGGCCGAACCTTTAAGCCAGGAATCGGCCATCAAAACTCCTCCCGGCAACGGGCCAAGACATATGGCATTTCACCCCAACGGCAGGTTTGCCTATTGCGTTTCGGAGCTTTCCGGTGCGGTAACGGCCTATTCCAATCAGAACGGAAGACTGGATTCCATACAGGAAGTCACCTTACACCAGCAGCCTCATGAGTCTTACAGCAGCGCAGATATCCACATCTCCCCAGACGGACTATTCCTGTACGCATCCAACCGCGGGCAGGAAAACAACATTGCCATTTTTGGCATCAACCGCTCCAGCGGTCGCTTATCCTTAGTCGGCTATCAGCCCACCGGCGGCGAGCACCCAAGGAATTTTGTCATTGACCCATCCGGTAAATTTCTGCTGGTTGCCAATGAAATCAGCGGTGATGTTGTTGTCTTCCGTCGCAACCAAAAAACCGGATTGCTGGCAGATACCGGCCACAACGTTCGTATCAAAGGACCTTCCTGCCTGATTTTTAAGGCCCTACCATAAAACGGCAGCCTAAAAACCCTTTGGAAATTATATTTATACATAGAAATACTTCTATATATAAAAAGATATATTTAACTTTGCTGCGATAAGGATCACCAATAATCGGGAGCTGTCGTAACAATGGACAATAAAAAAATAGAGCGGATATCCAAGGCACTGAGCGACGTCAGCCGGATCGCTATTTTACAGGAGTTTAAAAAAAAGAAAGACTGTCTTTACTGTGCTGAAGTAAATGACCTGTTAGACCTCACCCAGCCTTCCGTTTCACATCATTTGAAATTATTGGTAGATGCTGAACTGCTTTTACCTGAAAAAGAAGGACGCAACATCAAGTATGTGCTGAATCAGCAGGTACTGGATGAATACATCGCCAGCTTGAATGAGCTAAAAGATTAGGGAAAATTACCTTTTAAAAATTAAAAAAGCAATAAACTGCTTTAATATATTGAAATATTTGAATGTTTAAATGTTAAATCAATGAATAAATCTATCTATATCATGGCTCTTGGGGCCTTTGGAATCATCACTACAGAATTTGGTGTCATCGGTATATTACCGGCCCTGGTCAAAGAATTTCATATATCAGTAGATACTGCCGGCTGGCTGCTCAGCGGCTTTGCTTTAACAGTAGCACTAGCAGGCCCCTTTACCAATATGCTTACCGCGAAAATGAACCGTAAAATCATCATGTGCCTGGTGCTGGCCATATTTGTCATTTCCAATTTGCTTTCAGCCATAGCGCCGAATTTCACAGTCCTGATGATCGCCCGGATCATACCGGCATTTTTACACCCAGTGTTCTGGGCAGTAGCGATGACTGCCGCTTCAAAACAGGCCGGGCCAAAAGATGCGCCTAAAGCAATTGCCATAGTGATGGGCGGTCTGAGTATAGCAACTGTTTTGGGCGTTCCATTGACCACCTATGTAGCTGATCTGTTCAGCTGGCGGGCATCATTTGTACTCTCAGCATTGATTAACCTGTTCGCTTTTGCTGCGCTGGCCATATTTGTTCCTTCTATGCCGGTCACCGAAAAACAGGCAAACCCTAAAAGTCAGCTTCAAATACTAAGCAGCGTACAACTATGGATTCGGCTTTTGACTTCAACGATGATACTGGCAGGCATGTTTGCCACTTATGGCTATCTGGCCGAATACTTAGATAAGGTATCAAAAATGAGCGGAGTACAGATCAGTATCATGCTGCTGATTTTTGGCGGGACAGGAATACTTGGAAATTGGCTAACCGGCATTGCATTAAGCAAAAACATACAGCTGACCAGCCGTGTGTTTTTAATTGCGCTAGCGATAATGCATCTGCTGGCTTACCAATTAGGCGGATTCTTTATCCCAATGGTGACCATCCTTTCTGTCTGGGGTTTTATTCATACCGGAGGTTTTTTGGTAGCTAATCTGCAGGTCATCAATGGTGTGCGCGGTCCGAAGCTGGATTTTGTCAATAGTTTACTTCCCTCCTTCTTTAACGCTGGTATCACTTTGGGGACTTTACTCGGTGGTTTTGTCATTGCCCACTACGGGGTTCATGAAGTCATCTGGATGACTGTTTTCCTTTTACTAATATCCTTCAGCCTCAGCTTTGTTAAAATCAAAGAAAGCAGAAAAAAACCAGCTAAATCGACTGAGCCTGTTGAACTGGACTTTGTTCAATAAGCGAATGCTTCTTATAGAAAAACTTCCTGCAAATCGTGTGGATATCACAGAGAAATTACTGAGAAATCCCAGTGTTGCGATATCCTTGCCGTATCATTACGATATAGCTGCGATATGGTTGCCGTATCCGCAGATATAGCAACCATAACGGTGGGGTCTTGCAAGGATAAGCCAACTCGCCGATTACTCCGGGATTTCTCTGGGATTTCTCCGGGATTATCAGATCAATCAATACAGACCCGCCAATGAATTTTCTTCCTTAACGGTCAATACAAGGTTGTCAATTTTTTTATACCCTGCTGAATATAAAATTCCGGCCATACTGATCCTTTTCACCCCGCACTCTGCCAGCAGCGAAACGGATGATATTTGCGAAAGGCCCACCACATTTACGGGCATTGAAACAGCTGACACAATTTCCCTGATCGTTCCGGCATCCTGCACCCCGGTCACAAAAAGACCGTCAGCACCGGCATCCTTATACAGTCCGGCCCTGATGATGACTGTTTCCAGGGGATCAGGCAATTTTTGAAGAAAAACATCTGTTCTGGCATTGATAAACAACTGCTGATTGGTTTGCTGCAGGTAGTTCCTGATGGCATATAATTTCTTCAGATATATTTCCTCACCCTGGTGATCCTCCAGGTTAATGCCGGCTACGCCCAGGTCCAACATTTTTTGGATATGTTCGGTCACAAGTTTCAGGTCATCTGAGTATCCCCGTTCCATATCAACTGAAACCGGAATGCTGGTTACTGACCTTATCCGCTCGACAATATAACGCATTTCGGAAAATGGTATATTTTCACCGTCTTTATAGCCCAGCGAATCAGCAATAGCTCCGCTTGAAGTCGCAATGGCATCAAATCCGGCCTTCTCAATAATTTGAGCGCTTTTGGCATTCCAGGCATTGCCGATCAGCAGGGGCTGCTCCCGTTGATGCAGGTCATAAAATGTTTGATAATGATTCATATTGATTTCTAAAAGAGTTTTTCCTGAGGCGGTTTGACGCCTGCCAGCCGAAGATATACCGTTGTTTGTCCCCGGTGATGCGCCTGATGTTCAAAAACTTTAGCCAGCGCTGTTCTTTTTGATATATCGAATTGTCCAAGCATTTTAATGGTTTCATCCAATTGACTTTCAGACATTTTTTTTAAGTTGTCGATGACAAAATCATAACTGGCCATCACCAGGTTACTCACATTAGTTTTAGATTTATCGCTGCTTTTTTCCAGCTCTCCAACACTAAACGGACTTTTAGTGCCGACAGGAGCCGAAGCCAAACCGTAATTGGCATCTGCCAGGTGCAGTAGCTGCTCCGCAAAAGACCGCATTTCCGGAGTAGGTTTTAAAGCATAACCGTTTTCCGGCATGGCATCCAGATATTCCCGGGTATAAGCCTTCGACCTTTCCCATTCCTTTACCAGATCAGCGGTATTTACTTGGGCCTTTGTGAATTGACTGGCTATGATCAAACACAGTACGAGTACTAAACTTTTAAGTTTCATATTTTTTAGATTTTAATATAAATGGTTAAATTTCATCATTAAGCCAAAATAAGCTGCACTCCTTTTCCTGTTGTGATCAGGCTGAACAAGCTTTGCTGAATGATTTGGCTCCACGCACCTGAACAGGAATCAAAACACTCAACTCCCGGATACAATCCCTGATGGGTAAAATTTAACCTGGTTTTACCGTCTTCTTCTGAGGTTTCAAAAATGATTTTTGTGCCTGTCCATTCATTGACGTCCTCGGTAAAGTTAAGCTGGCTTTCGGTAACCAGCCATACTACTTTCTGATCAGGCACCATTTCTACTACCCTTTGCTTTGAATAATGAAACTCTTTATACCGGTAGGTGAATTCATCGTTAATTTTTTCTGATCTGCCGGCAATGTCTCCCGGCCACCAGTTCTGAGGGCTGTTGACTGCATCAAAAACTTCTTTCTGTGTTTTGTCTACCAATAAGGAGGTAGTGAAATCGGATGTTTTCATAATAGGATCTGTTGTTTAAGTTATTGACAAATTTACAGGCAAACTACACACCTCAGGATAGGTCAAAATAGACATTATAGCGGGTTGATTTGGACATGAAAATTTTTTATATTTGCAAGAAAAACAATGAAGCACATTACTATCATCGCCCCGGATGGCCAGACAAACCTCGGTACTGTCGCTTGCATTGCAGGCGCTTACGAAATATTTACCAGGGCCAATGAATTCCATAAGGAAAACGGCGGCAAGGAGTTGTTTAAGATCGAAATAGCAGGCATAACGCAAAACACTGATCTGGCAAGCGGTCTTTTTTCAGTGAAGACCCATGCGCACATTTCAGAAATCGATAAGACAAACCTGATCATTATCCCATCTTTGGGCAGCTATGAAAAAGCCCAGAAGGGCAATGTCGGTATTGTTGACTGGATTGTAAGGCAATATAAAAACGGCGCAGAAATAGCTACCATGTGCAGCGGCGCCTTCATGCTTGCCTCAGCAGGTTTACTTGACGGCAAAAACTGCTCCACCCATTGGAACTATGCCAATAAATTCCGGACCTTATTTCCCAATGTAAACCTTCAAGCCGATGAATTGATCACCGACGAGAATGGCATCTATACCAATGGCGGTGCCTATTCGTTCTTAAACCTGACACTATACCTTGTCGAGAAGTATTATGACCGCCAGACGGCGATTTTCTGTTCCAAAGTTTTCCAGATTGAAATGGACAGGCAAAGCCAGTCGCCGTTTATCATATTTAAAGGTCAAAAGCAGCATGGCGATGAGATGGTCCAGGAGGCCCAGGCCTATATTGAAAGCCAGTTAACGACAAAAATCTCGATGGAGAGCTTATCGTCTAAGTTCTCTGTTGGCAGGAGAAATTTCGACAGGCGGTTTATAAAGGCAACGGGAAATACGCCTATAGAATATGTACAGCGTGTGAAGGTTGAATCGGCAAAAAAATCATTTGAAACTACCCGCAAAACAATTAATGAAGTGATGTATGAGGTGGGTTATTCGGACCTGAAAGCATTCCGTGAAATATTCCGGAGGTTTACAGGGATCTCACCGCTGGCATACCGGAACAAGTACAATAAGGAAGCAATTGTTTAAAGCAGTGGCCGGGTATTTTTAAGAAAATTTAGCTGGATTCATTTTCTCCTTCGAGCTCCTTTTTGTAGGCTGCCAGGGCGGATTGCTCATCTTTCCCCAGAACCGGGAAACGTAAATCCAGCTTTTCAAAAGTTTCGGCCAGGATTTTGGCAATGATCAGTCTGGCATACCATTTTTTGTCCGCCGGGACAATGTACCAGGGGCAGGTTTGGGTTGTAGTCGCTGAAATTGCCTCCGCATAGGCAACCTGATACTGATCCCACAACTCCCGCTCCCGTAAATCCCCGCCGGCAAACTTCCAGTTTTTTTCCGGATCATTGATCCGGTCCAGGAAACGCTGCTTTTGCTCTGATCTGGAGACATGCAGAAAGATTTTAATCACCGCAGTTCCATTTGCTGACAAGTGGGTTTCAAAATTTCGGATACTCTCATACCGGTTCTTCCAGAACCGCTGATCGATCTGGTCAGGTAAGGTGTAACCCGGCAAATTCTCATTTAAAATATACTCGGGGTGTACCTTGCAAACCAGGACATACTCGTAATGTGAACGGTTATGGATACCGATCTTGCCCCTTGCAGGTAGCGCTGTATAATGCCTCCAAAGGAAGTCATGGCCGTATTCTGCTGAAGTCGGCGTCTTAAAATTATGCACCTGGCAGCCCTGGGGGTTGATCCCGGAAAAAACATGTTCAATTGCGCTGTCTTTGCCCGCTGCGTCCATGGCCTGGATGATGACAAGCACTGCATGTGTACCAGAAGCATATAATTTTTCCTGGCTGGTATGGAGTGATTTCTTGAGCTTTTCCAGTTCCAGCTGACCAGTCTCTTTGTCGAGGGGGCCGCTATATGTGGTGGAATAATCGTTTAGGCGGATCTTTTTTTTCGGGGGAGCCACATATGGCGCAATTTCTTTTTTCATACAGCAGTTATAGAACAGCAACATCAGAGGGCAGGAAATTGTTTTTTTTTGCAAAGCAAACATTCCGGAGGTTAATTTGTCTCTTTAGCAAGGAAACAATGGCCATATGGATTTTACCGTCGGAACCGCAGATTTAGTGAGCATGTTCGTAGCACTGCTATGCGGCGGAATAATT
>NZ_DATHGC010000351.1:0-14855 GCF_035317785.1 Pedobacter sp.
GTATTTATGCGATCAACGGCTCCAGGTATATGGTGGGCGAAGATCCGGTCTGGGTAACTGCGCAGGAAACAAAAACACAGCCGGAGCGGTTTAAGGAAGGTGTGGACGAGACCATCCAGTTCCAGTTTGGTTTTCCAGGCGGCGCTGTGGCCTCCTGCCTTTCTACTTATGCCATGAACAATCTGGACAGGTTTTTCCTGAACGGCGAGAAAGGATTTGCTGAGCTGCAGCCTTCAACAGGCTATGGCCCGATAAAAGGACGCACCAATAAAGGTGAGCTGACGCACCCGCATGTGACCCATCAAACGGTACAGATGGAAGAATTCTCTGACATCATTCTGGCTGGTAAAACACCTGTAGTTCCGGTTGATGGTGAAGAAGCGGTAAAAGACCTGAAGATCATTGATGCCATTTATCTTGCTGCAAAAACGGGTAAGAAGGTAGAATTGAAATTGGGGTAGTTACTCCACCCCTTTCACTGTTGTCGGGATCGTGTACACTGATTTAGAGGAAGTGATGAAGAGGTCTGACCTGTTCTTGCCCCCAAAGCATACATTACCCGTCCATCCTTTGAGTGGAATATGGGCGATCTGGGTTCCTTCAGAATTGTATACGGTCACCCCGTTGCCGCTAATGTAAATATTGCCCTGGTTGTCCAGTGTCATTCCATCTGATCCTTTTTCAAACATCAGCTTTTTTTCTGTCAGCTTCCCTTCTGCAATGGTGTAGCGGTATGTCTTTTGCGCACCAAGATCGGATACATACAGGTATTTTCCATCGGGTGTGCCGACAATTCCATTGGGTTGTTTGAGGTCGTCCAATGCCAGCTGGATCTTCTTTTTCTTGCCTGCGGGAATATAATAGACGTTTTGTTTTTCTATTTCAGGTTTCTTTCTGGCCCAGTAATCGCGCTGATAATAAGGATCCGTGAAATAGATACCTCCTTGTTTGTCCATCCACAGGTCATTGGGGCCGTTTAGCTTTTTGCCATCCAGGTCGGTGATCAGTACGGTTACTTTTTTATTTTTATCAATAGACCAGAGTTCGTTCTTTTCGTCGGCACAAGCGATCAGATTGCCTTTTTTGTCAAAATATAAACCATTGGAACGTCCGGTTTTGTCCATGTATAAGGAAAGTTGTCCATCGGTACCGTATTTCCAGATCTTGTCGTTGGGCTGATCGGTAAAGTAAATCTCCCCCTTCTTATTGACCGCCGGCCCTTCAGTAAAGGCAAAGTCACTGCTGATGAGTTTAAGGTCCTGCGGATTGAAGATCTGTGCCTTACCGGATGTTGCCCCCAGACTCAGGGCAAACAGCAAAAGACAGCTGGTATATTTTATGCTTGGTTTCATCCTTTGAATTTAGTACAATTTTCCAAAAATGTGACCCGAGGGTGTAAAACTGTTACAAACCGGCTAAACATTGACTGCAGTTTATTGTTTATTTGATGTAACTAAAATAAACATCATGGCCGAGCAAACTGAAAACAAAGGATTAGACAACTGGAACAAAAGACTGGACCAGAACCTGGAATCTGAAAAACACGGGGATGAAGTCGCTGACCTGAGGGCTGAAGATTTTTCCAATGAAGCGGGCAGCGGAGACCAGTCTGACGATCCAAACCGCGATATCTCAGCTCACGAACCACAGGAACAGGAGGACAATATGGCCAAGAACCATCCGCATTCTGCAAACAGGGAGGATAAGCTGGATCGGGAAGAATAGTCTAAAAATCAAACTTGACCCTGGCACGAATGCCCCAACCAGACACCATTGGATTGTCCAGGTAGGTAAAACGTTTGACCGCATCGACTCTGAGTACTTTAAAGATGTTGGCTACACCTACGCTACCTTCTATATAAGGATCACTGTTTAACGAGCCTGTAAGCGGTATACCTTCTTTATTCCGTACAAACTGAAGGGTTGAAGTGTTTATGGCCGGATTGTTTTCATCACGCAATCCGCCGTACAAAGCTTTAAATGACAGTACTTCCCTTAATTTCAGGTGACGGATCAACGGCATCTTATTGAAAAAGAAACCATTGAAATTATGGTCGATGTTGATGCTGGCATAATGGTCACTTACAAACTCCATGAAGTTCATCAGGTTATAGGAATTGAGCTGATAGGCATAGGTTTGGTTAGCACGATGTATATCCAGCAGAGGAAATGGCACTTTACCTATGATATAGCCGCCTTCCAGCGTCACATCACTATAACCCAGCTGCGACAGGTAAAAACGCTTGTCGATGCTCCCCATGAAATTGTGGTAGTTGTATTCCCCGCCTACAAGGCCTTTGATGCCTGCTGTATACCGGAGGTTAAAAACCGGGTTAGGACCAACCAGCGGCGTCCGGTATATTTTACCCTGGTAGAATTTCTCATTTGGTGCATATCGGAGCTGCAGGGTCACCTCAGAGGTACTGATGTTGTTGATCCGGGTAAAAAAGTTATTCGGGGAATTGTTAAAATACAGGTTGCCGGCAGGTGACTGGTTCCATTTGCGCAGGCCCAGGCTATAAGAGAAATGGTTTTCAAATTCATGTACATAGTCGAGCCTGTAAAAGTCATTGTACAGCATCATGTTGTTCTCTCCCCTTTTGAAGGAAAGCAGGAAATTGTCCTCCTGTACAAACTGCAGGTCTTGTCCGGGGATCTTGGTATCGCGCTGAAAGCTCGCCCTCAGGTAGTTTTGCGGAAACGCATAAATGGATTTATTGTTTAGCGAATAGGTACCGCTCAGGAAGTATTTCCATTTCTGATCGGTAAATCCATAAGCAGCGTAGGTCTCAAAATAATACCTTTTGCTCAGTGCTGTGGTCGTTCTTCCACCAAGACGCAAACGGAAACCCTCTACATTGTTAAAGCTGTAAAAGGTATTGACTGGTCCCATTTCAAAAGGACCGAAATCTTTATATCCCGCAAACAGTAAGGTCACTACATCCATTGTTCTTTTGAAAGAAGGTATGGTTTGCAGGCTGTCAATGTTGTGGTATACCTGCAGGTTCAGGTTTCCCAGGGATTCAGGCCTGTTGGCAGACCAGAAGGCATCTGATTTAGCCGTTGCATCGGGTGCTACCGCAAGTTTAGCAGGGATTTTATATACAGAATCAGGGATAGGCTCGTTGATCTTGTAATCTTTGAAGCTGACCGTACGCTCACCGGTAAAACCTGTACCGCCCTTTTTGCTCAGTCCGAAATCGACGATCAGGTTACTCTTGCTCAGGTGATAACGTTTGTCCGGATTCTGTTCAAAATCAAGCTTTGCCTCGAGTGCACGCACAAAGTTGAGGTTGATGTCTTTATTTACGGTCAGGTAGGCGTTCTGAACGGCATAGTTGCCATCCAGGGTCACATACAGCTTGCCTTCAAACAACAGATCTGTTTTGTTTCTTGGCATAAAAGCCAGTTCCACCAGCTTCGGATTGTGGTCTTTAATGGTGTCTGTAATAAAGAACTTATAAAATGCGGGTGCACCATCTGCTATCGGGCTCAGCAATTGATTGCTGACCACAGAGATGTTGTTTTCATAGATGTCAATATCCTGGTACATCCTGTCAAAATAGGAGCTCAGGCCCTGGTTGTCGATGAACTTCTCATCAAAATTGACCTTTTTATCGGCAATGATGATGGATTTGGTTTTCTCCGGGTGCTTGGTATAGTAGTTTTCAGAAAGTTTTTCCTGCTGAAACACAGGTAGCATGGTCTTTCCGCCTATTTTAGCGGAATCCTGCTCCTGGAACAGGAACTGGTAATTGCGAAAGATCTTTTTGTTTTTGAACTTATCAGAAAGGTTGCTCATGGAAAACAGCATGCGCTCGTACTTTTGGTAAGTAACCTGGTCGTAGCTTTCAGTCCTGTTCTTTGATTTGTTGGCAATCACCTTACGGATCAGCTCAACAGCCGGGTTTTCCCTGTTTCTGTACGGTAATCTTTTAGTTCCCCTGATTACCACTTCATTCATCTGCATGGCTTCATCCTGCAGCTGAACGTTGATCGTTTGCGCCGTAGCGGGCTTAATGTTTTTGACTTGTGTCTTGTAACCCACATAACTGAATTTGATCTGGGTATCATTGCCGGTTAGGTTCATACTGAACTTTCCGTCTATATCCGTCTTACCGCCCATACCGCTGGGCATCAGGGTAAAGGAGACATAAGGAATGGTTTCTTTGCTGGAGGCATCGGTAACCGTTCCGCTGATCCTGGTCTGCTGGGCAAACAAGCTGGTAGTGAAGGCGAGCGTGAGCAGCATCACTATACTACTTATATTTTTGATGTGTTGTAGTCTCATGTGTCACTTAAATTAATAAGTACGACAAAGTTAATACTCAACATTTGAATATTGTAGTAAAAAAGTCAGGATGATAGCCTGAGATAAATGTTATGACACGAAAATGAAAAATCAGGTTAGAGAGATGGAAAATTCTGTCTGTCCGGGAGTACTCGTTTTGAGTGAAAAATCAAAACCGTGATTCAATAAGATCTCCCTGACCAGTGTCAGTCCTATGCCCTGCCCGTCTTTCTTGGTACTGAAAAACGGGCTGAACAGCTGCTCATTCAGTTCTTCTGAAATGCCTTTCCCATTGTCAGCTATAATCAGGGTCTTACTGACAGGATCCAGTGAGAACCTGACCAGGCCATTAAGATCAATAGCTTCTATCGCATTTTTCACAATATTGATCAGCACTTGTTCCATTTGCAGTGCATCAGCGGAGATGTAAAAAGGCTGATCCGGCAGGTCAAATTCGAAACCGACAACATGCTGCCGTGCCTTTATCTGCATAAAATCAGCCACGGTGCGGATTAATGGTAAGATATCAAAGCGAAGTTTACTGACAGGTGAAAGTTTGACCAGGTCAGCAAAATTTCTCATGAACAAATTAAGGTTCTGGTTTCTTTCCACAGCTACATTCAGGGCATTCTTTAATGGTGCTTTATCTGCGGCCTGCCAGAACTCATTCGTATCAAGAGCCATATTAAGAATGGAATTCACGGGGCCGATGGTATTGTTGACCTCATGGGCCATCATCCGGATCACTTTACCATAAGCGCCCTTCTCGGCTTCAAAGATCTCTGCAGTCACTTCTTCTATCATCACAAATACCCTGGGAAAACCACGGTCTATAAAGTTGGACTTCTGAACCTTATAGGTATTGATGTTGCCTATTCTGACCGTTTTTGAGTCCCCTGTTTTGAGCGGTTCCAACTGCTTCACAAATTCGTCTGCCCCGGCACCCAGGATCTGCTCAGCTTTTGGATTGACCTGCCTGATCTGGTGGTCGTAATCCAATATAATGATCCCTGTAGGCGAGGTATGAATCAGTTTCTCCAAAAAGAAATGCTGGGCCTCCTGCCTGGTCCGCTCCTCCCGCAGCGCATCCATCATCTGGTTGTATACATTGATCAATTCATCGATCTCGGTCTTGCCTGTCAGCAAAAACTTCACATTAAAATCACGGTCTTTGATGGCGTTGATGCCGTCTTTGATATACGTAATGGGCTCGATAAGCTGCCTGTACAGGCCAATTGAAATAGACAAGGAGATCAGCACGAAAGCTTCTGATCCTATAAAAAACAATTTATCCTTTTCAAATATCAGGTAGCAGAGCGCTAAAAAGATCAGGTGAATAACAATGATAAAAAGAATAAATCTAGTCTTAAGCTTTACCCGGTTTATTCTCCACTTCATAGTTTAATCCTCATCATCATTAAATGGAATCTGGTACTTTTCCAGCCTCCGGTAAAGCGCATTGCGGGTTATTCCCAATGATGCAGCGGCTTTGGTGATCTTGTTGTGATGAAAATTCATGGCCCGTTTGACCATTTCAATCTCCATTTCTTCCAGGGTAATGCTTCCCACTCCGGGCAGCCGGATATTCTGTTTTTTAGCCGGTGAGATCTCGAGCTGTGTTTTGAAATCGTCTATGCCCAGTTCGTTGCTTTTGCTGACCAGGATCGAGCGCTCTACCAGGTTCTTGAGCTGCCTGATATTGCCCGGCAGTTCCAGCTGCTGCAGCCATTTCATTGCAGCAACGGAAACCGATAAATAAGGTCTGCTGTAAATCTCTTTTAAGTTGTCAATGAAGAAATTGACCAGCAAAGGAATATCACCTTTTCGTTCACGTAAGGGCGGCAAATGTATGGTGATCAGGTTGATGCGATACAACAGGTCTTCCCTGAAAGTGCCCGCACCGACCATTTCAAGGAGGTTTTTATTTGTTGCACACACCACCCTTGCATCCACCATTTTACTTCTGCTGCTGCCCAGTACCTCGTAGGTACGGTCCTGCAGTACCCGTAATAATTTCACCTGGCTTCCGGCTTCCAGCTCACCAATCTCATCCAGGAATATCGTGCCTTTATGTGCCATTTCAAAACGGCCCGTACGGTCAAACCGTGCATCAGTAAAGGCTCCGCGTACATGGCCGAATAGCTCACTTTCAAAAAGTGATGATGATATCCCGCCAAGATTGACCTTTACAAAGGGTTTGTTCCTGCGCAGACTGTTTTCATGGATTGCCTCGGCGATGAGTTCTTTGCCCGTTCCGCTCTCTCCGAGAATAAGCACAGACGCATCTGTACCGGCAACCTGTCCGATGGTCTCGAGAATTGACAGCATCACCGGGTCCTCAGCAATGATCTGACTAAAATTGTATTGCTGGTCCAGCTGCCTGCGCGTACTGTTCTTTGTCCTTGCGGTATGTAACTCCAGCAGTGTCTTTACCGACTGAAGAACGTGGTCATTGTTCCAGGGCTTATTGATAAAATCATTGGCACCCAGCTTCATCCCCTGTACAGCGAGGTCAATACTGGCCCATCCGGTGATGAGCACAACAGGGACATTCGAATCTATAGCCCTTATGTTTTTCAGCAGTTCCATCCCTTCCTTACCTGAAGTATCGATAGAAAAGTTGAGGTCTAGGATGATCAGCTTTGGAATCTGCTGGCTGACGATACTCAAAGCATCTTCTGCATTTTCAGCAGTAAGCACCTTATTGCCTGCACTTTCCAGCAGCAATGCCAGGGAAGTTCTTACGGCGATGTCGTCATCTACAATCAGGATCATATACAAAGTTAATATAGTTATTATTCTTCATGCAATGCAATTGCAGGATGTATGGCTGCGGCCTGCCTGCCGGGATATAATGAGCATAATATGACCAGTATATAAATGAACAGAATGGACAAGAGCAAAGCAATAAAATAGACACTTGAGGGCAGGTCAAACACATTTAATAAAGGGAACTGAATCGCAAAGAAGCTTCCCACAATGATGGATAATGTAGCGAGCAGTAAGGATTCGGTCACCAATTGTGAAGCTACAGATGAACCGCTGGCGCCAATTGCCCTGCGTAGCCCAATTTCGCCACGGCGCTGACTGATGTTGTACCAAAGCACACCAAACAAGCCCAATGCCACATTGATGATCAGGAAACCAGCCACAATGCCGCAGATGATAACAGGAATAACCGTATCGGCATTTTTTGATTCGCGCATTTCAGTCAGGTGTTTGATCTCGATATTTGAACCCGGAATGGTTCGTGCCAGCAGTTTGGAAAGGCGGCTTTCAAAGGCTGCGTCCGCCTTATCCGAGACCTTGATCAATATCGTACCGATCCATTCAAACGATCCGGAGTCGAGCATTTTGAACATACCCTGGCCTGCAGGCCAGTAATCACCAGCGGTTTTGATGTCTTCAACAACCCCTATGATCTTCGCCTTATCATCACCAATAAGTTTGCCTATAGCAGACTGGCTGCCAAATATGGCTTCCTTCAATGTGGTATTGATGACGGTAGGATTACTTTTCATAATGCGGTCCTCTTTTTTAAACCACCTGCCCTCCACCACTTTGGCAGATAACGTCTTGTCATAGCCTTCATCGACCTGATAAAAATTAACGCGATTGTACTTTTTACCATTATATTCAAAGCCCGAAGTAGAATTGCTATTCGAATACGGATAATTATAGCTTGAAAAGGAAACCTCTTCTATCTGCGGAACTGAGGCCAATGCAGATTTTACCTGACCGTAAAAAGTAGCCAGTGTATCTCTGTCCTTTGTTTTCAAGGGATTGGTATAAGATATCGACCAAACCCGTTCATGCTCAAAGCCCGAGGGTTTAATGTAATTGAGGTAATAAAATACCAGCATGGAAGAGATCGCAAAAATCACCAGAAAGGAGACCAGGATCTCGGAGAGGAACAGGATATTGTGTTTCCTTTTGTTCCATATCAATCTAAATAAATGTCTGAACATGATCATGTCTTGTTATGTAAATAAAAATTTTGATTAGCGGACCTTCAGTGCCGAAACCACATTTAGCCGCGACATTCGCCATGCGGGATATACCCCTGACATCAGGCCGAAAATTAAACAAAGCCCTAATCCAACGCTCAATACAGTAAAATTGAGCGACAATTTGAGGTCAGGTATTAAACTGGACTGGTTGAAAAAATAAATCACGATCAGCGAAAGCAATATCCCCAGGATACCGCCCAATAGCGTAAGGATGATATTCTCTACCAAAAACTGGTAAACCAGTGTTTTCGAGGAAGCCCCAAAAGCCTTGCGTACCCCGATCTCAGATGACCTTTCGATGATTCTGGTCACATTAATATTGACCAGGTTTATAGTAGGCAGCAACAAGAAAAGCAACACAGACAAAGTTACAATGATGATCATTTTGCCGAACCCGGAGCTGTCATCCGTACCAAAAAGCCGTCTCGCAAAGTCCTCAAATATGGTATCCGCATGCGCATATAATTTGTCGAAATCCTTTTCATTAGGCACTTTGCTGAGCATCTTTTTGTATTCTGCACGGACCGCAGGCAGGTCTGCTTCCGATTTCGCAAGCAGTGTTACGCCGAAATTACCCATCAGGCCCTGCTCTTCGTATTTACTTTTGGAAACCGTGTACGGCAAATAAACATCCCCGTAATAATTCCTGTTACTCCTGGGTACGCCCTTTACCACACCAACGACCCTGTAATTGACATTGTCCAGCTCAATGAACTTTCCAGCAACCTTATCCAGATCCCCGAAATAGGCCTTTTTTGTGCGCTCAGAAATGACTGTTACCCGCTCCGCATTGTCTAGTTGCTGTTTGGTATAAGACTTGCCCTCCAGAAAATCGTACTCAGCGACGTCCCAATAGGCATCATTGGTATATTTAAATTCGACATTGATCTTTTTATTGTTGACATAAGCATTTGCAGTTCTGCCAAAAGTGTAAAAAGCGATCTTTTCAGGTTTTTTAAGTGTAGAGATGTAGCGTTTGATGAAATTGAGAGACATTGAACTGCCGTTGATCCAGCCTTTCTCCGAGTTTTTTATCGTTACCCGGTCCGCATAAAGAGACCTGTCTCTTTTGTAATCGGGATAAGAGGGGCTCAGCACATTGTCCAGCAGTGCAGTTGTCGTCATCAGGATAGTCAGCGTAAAACTGATCCCGAACAAGCTGATGAACGTGAAGAACTTCCTGCGGAGCAGCACTGCTATAGCGATTTTAAAATAATTTTTAAGCATGATTTGAATGGTTAAATAAAACTATTGAACCTGGGATCCATCAAATAACCTCACCAGCCGGTGCGTTTTGTGCGCCATGTTTTCATCGTGGGTGACCATGATGATGGTCGTACCATCGTTCTTGTTCAGATTGATCAGAATCTCCATGATCTCATTGCCCATGGCACTGTCGAGGTTTCCGGTAGGCTCATCAGCGAGAATGATCTGCGGACGGCCGACTATGGCTCTTGCTATGGCCACACGCTGCCGCTGACCACCGCTCAGCTGCGTAGGAAAGTGTTTTAGCCGGTTGCTCAGCCCTACCTTTGTCAAGGCCTCAGTAGCCAGGTCCCTGCGTTCCTTTGCTGACGAAGTACGGTACAGCAAAGGCAGCTCCACATTGTCCAGTACCTGTAGATCATTGATGAGGTGGTAACTTTGAAATATAAACCCCAGTTTCTGGTTTCTGAACTTTGCCATCTGCTGATCATTGAACCTGGAAGTATCCTGGTCATCGATCTTGATGCTTCCTTTTGAAGGCTCATCCAGCAGGCCGATGATGTTCAGCAGTGTGCTTTTGCCGCATCCGGAAGGCCCCATAATGGAAAGAAATTCGCCCTTTGCGATGTCCAGGCTGATGTCATTAATGGCCAGTGTCTCCACCGTATCAGTCCGGTAGACCTTTTCAATATTTTGTAAACGTATCATAATATAATGATTAATAATTTGTGGTTTATTTATAGGTTATCTTTTCATTTCGTTCAAAATCATATAGCGATAAGTATCTCAACTGGTAATAAGCCCCCCAGAAATCCCTCAACGCTGCTATAAAATCTCTTTTTGCCCTGTCATTTTCCTGGAAAGCGATACTCAGATCAGTAATACTGAGATTGCCCAGCACATAGCGCTCACTAGCGATCTGGTATTTTTCAGCGGCGATCCGATCAGCCTGCTCTGTCAGTTCCATTTGTTCCTGCATCATGTTAAACAGCGTCACCTGCGTCACGATCTGCTGCTTGAAAGTCTGCTTGTCCTGCTCGACCTCGTAAACTGTAAACTGCTGATTGGCCTCTGCCGTTTTGGCCCTTGATTTAGACCTGCCCCAGTCCAGCACCGGGATAGACAACTGGATCTCTACAGACTGCTGGCTTTTTGGCGATTTGTAGACATCAAAGATCCGGTTTCCTGCATTGGAGAAGCCAAGATTAGCCCGCAGTGTAGCCACCAGCCCATTCTCGCCCTTAGCCTTAGCCACATCCCTTTTCGCTTCCGAAATGCGTCGCACAAAAGCAATGGCATCAGAGCGGTTTTCAAAAGCCTCCGCCAAAACCTTATCCGCAGACACGCTAAACTGCCCGACAGCCGCAGGTGTAGTGAGCACAATCCGGTCATCACCCTCTATCCCCGTATAACTGCGCAGCGTCAACCCTGCTATTTCCACGTCACGTTTGGCCGTACCCACTGCCTTTTGGGCATTCAAACGCTCAAGCTGCAGTTGCAGGATCTCATTTTTAGAAACCTTACCCAGCTCAAATTTAGTATTTGCAATGTTCAGGATCTTATCCGTATTGGCAAAATTGCTTTCCGCCAGGTGCAGGTTGACTTGTGCCAGGAGCAAATCAAAGAAATAGCCGGTCACCATGATCGAGATCTTTTCCTGGGACTCTATGTAGGTCTGCTTGCTTTCATTGAACTTCAGTGGTTCTATTTTCTTGTCCCATTTCAGGCTGTTGAACTGCAGCAAAGGCTGCGTATAGCCGATGCCGTAAGGCGTACCATTGTAAAGTACCGTATTCCGGTCAAAATCACTGAAGCGCTGCAACTCCGTGGTTCCGTAAACAGTTCCACCTGTGGCAGCTATACTCTGCTTAAAATCCAGCGTCAGCGATGAATTGTCATTGCGGATCGGCTGAAACAGTATCGATCCATTGGGCTGCAGCACCTGGGCATAGGTCTTGTTGTAGCCCGGTAAAATACCGCTTAAGGCCAGCTGTGGCTGATAATTGGACTTAAACGTCCGCCATTCCCAGTATTTGGTTTCCCTTACGGTAATGGCCTGTTTGGCGGCAATGGAATTGGCTTTTGCCTTTTCCACCACCTCCTGAAGGGTCAGCCTGAGGGTATCGATGACGGCTGCGGAGCAAACTGTGTTGAGTGTACCAGCTCTAACTACCTGTCCAGTACTTGCAATGACCGTTAAAAACAATATGATTAATCTGATCTTCATGGCCTCAATCTTCTATCACAATTTCTTTTGCATACTCGTATTTGCTCAGATCGGAGGTGATCACCTGCTCGCCTGCTTTTACCCCACTGATGATCTCGATGTAATCAAAATTGCTGAGCCCTGTTTTCACTTCTCTCCTGATCGCCTTACCGTTTTTCAGCACAAAGATCTGCTGCAGATTGGAGCCTTTGAAGGCCGGGCCATTTGGTACACGCAGTACCTTACTCCGTGTATCGGTGATCAGGAAAACATCGGCTTTCAAATTGGGCCTTAGCAGTTTGCTGTTCTTTTCATCAAGCTGTATTTCAAATGAAACAATAGAATTGCTGACCGCCGGAGAGATGCTAGCCACGACACCCCGCAGTTGCTGTTCATTGATCCTCACAATCGCCGGCATGCCGTTGCGCAGCTGGTCCAGCTGATTGTCAGAAATGCTTCCGGCTACTTTATAACTGCTCAGATTGGCAATTCTTGCCAGCGACTCTCCTTCCTTTATGCTTGCTCCAATATTCTTGTTGACCCAAGTCACCACGCCGTCTCTTGTAGCAACAACATTGGCCAGGTCCAGTTTTCTTTTGAATGCCAGCTGGTCATTTCTTTGGATGGCCAGGGCAATCTCTGCCTCCCTGATCTCGATCTTCATGGTCTGCTGTTTGCTCCTGATCTCATTTTCGAGCTGCTGCTTTTCCAGCTCAGCCACCTTCAGGTTCAATTCGGCTTCCTCTATATCTTCCTTGGTTCCGCCGCCTGCTTTAAAAAGCCTCTGCGCGCTTGACACCGCATCTTTAAAGTTACTGATGCGCAGTTGCTTGATGCTGTTACTGGATTTGATGTCATAGAAACTCTTTTCCAGGTCCAGCGTCAGTTTCCTGATCTCGTTTTCTTTGGATTCGATCTGAAAGCCCAGTTTGTCGAATTCGGTCTGTGCAGCAGATTTATCCAACGTCAGGATCGACTGCCCGGCTTTTACTTTAGTGCCGGCGTCCATCAGTACATTTCTTACTGCCGCATTGATCGGGCTGGTGAGGATCTCCTCAAATTCCGGCAGTACATCGCCGTTTGCATTAATGGTATTTTCAATACTGCCTGTTTCGGCTATCGCAGAAGTAATTTCTGATTTAGATATAGAAGGTTTGATATAGGCACGCATGGCCAGGACAGCGCCAATGATCATCAGCACAACGACAGCTATGATCAGGGTTCTTTTCTTTTTTCTTTTGGTAGTGACTTCTGCTTCAATCGACTTGTCCATTGGTTGTTTTATTTGGACAAGGGTTTGCAAGGCAAATGCCAACAGCAAACAATTGATTTACAGAAAATTATGAAATATCTGTTTTAGAAAAATGCCCGATATCGAACATTTTGGCTGAAATCGGGCAAATGTACAGAAGGATAAGACAACCTGCCATTGACCTGCCTGGCTATAATCGCTATAGAACATTATAGAAAGTCTACAGAAAGACTACCCCGAGGCCGGACCTTACCAGCCCATTAGCTGGTTAATCCGCTCAAATTCTTCTTGTACAGGAGCCTTTAAATGCAATTCAGCTCCCGTTACCGGATGCCTGAACAACAGCTCAGAGGCGTGAAGGAGCATGGTCGTCATCTCCCACTGTTCCTTAAAGAATTTGTTCTGTTTATTGCAGCCATGCTTCCTGTCGCCAATGATAGGGTAAAATATGTGGGCAAAATGCCGGCGCAGCTGGTGCATACGACCTGTGGTGGGTGTCGCTTCAATCAATGAATAGCGGGACGTAGGGTGTTTGCCAAAAGCAACGTCCAGTTCCGCACGTTTCAGCGTGACAAATGAAGTAAACGCATCTTGCAGGGTTCCGTTTTCTTTGGCCAGCGGATAATCGATGTCTTCCTGATCGGGCGCATAGCCTCTCAGCACGGCGAGGTATTTTTTTTGTACCTCGCCATTCATAAACTGCTGGTGCATAGCTGTCTCTACATCTTTTTCAAAGGCAAAAAGCAATAAGCCCCCTGTTTTTCTATCCAGACGGTGCACAGGGCTCACATGCCTGCCGACCTGGTCCCGCAGCATCTGCAAAGCAAACACTTTTGCATCACCTGCAATGGATGAACGGTGAACCAGCAAACCATGGGGCTTATTGATGGCAATTAAATGATCGTCCTGATATACTATTTCCAGCATTATTAAATTTTGCTGCGAAGATAGAACTATTTTGAGGTAATTTCCTGGACCTCCAGCAGGTCCGGACCAGCCTCTATGGGATAGCCGTCTACTTTCGTACCTTTTAGCGTGACTTGTTTGTCTACAAAGCCATCCAGATTTACTTTTTCACTTTTTAAAGCGTAAGTTTTATCTCCTGCTTTGAGTACGTGTGTGCCGTACTGAAAGGTCGATATGCCTAATTTTTCGAGCTTGCCGCTCAGCTCAATGACATCTGTTTTTGGGGCTGGTGTTTGTTTGGTTGTGCCACATCCGGCTGCAGTCGCGCCGATAATCAATAGGAATAACAATTTCTTCATATGCTGTTAACGTTTGGGATTGCCATTTCGCTACAAAAACCGCACCTATTTTTCAGAAAAATCACTCATTTACTAAAATAAAGCCAGCTGCGCGTCGCCCTTTGGAGGTTTTGCATCCCCAAACACGGTCTTCCCTCCATATTTCCATGACTCCTCACGCTCATTTTGGATCAGCTGGTCAAAATTGTCATTTGGAATGAAATTCTTTTCTGCACTAAAGGCCAGTTCGCTTAGCTTTTGAATGGCCTGCAGTTTGTCTGACTGTCCGATTTTTGCCTTTTGGACTGCTTTGCTGAGTACGCTTATGGTTTCATCATAAACTTTGATGGGTACAGGAAATGGATGGCCGTCTTTGCCGCCCTGTGCAAAAGAAAACCTTGCCGGATCTGTAAACCTGGCCGGTGTACCGTAAATGACCTCGCTCACCAAAGCCAAGGACTGCAGGGTTCTTGGCCCCATACCTTCTAAAAGTAACAATTCTTCAAAATCTGCCGGTTTCTTTTCATGAGCAAGCCACAACATGGCACCCAGCCTTTTGAGGTCCACGTTTTCTGACCTAACATCATGATGTGCCGGCATGACCAGCTGGCGTGCTTCAGTGATCATCCTGTCGGGGTGTTCTGTG
>NZ_DATHGC010000352.1:0-2309 GCF_035317785.1 Pedobacter sp.
GGTTAAATTCATTATCGAAGATCAGAAGCAGACGATTTCTCAGCTGGAAAGCTATATCAACAGTTAAAACTTTACAAATACAATAACAGGAATAACTTATAAAAAAGCCTGCACAATGAATATGAGGGCACTGAAAAAGTCCCTTTTTGAAAAGGGATAAAAGGAGTAGAAAACTAGTTTTTCTACTCCTTTTTTTGTATTTTAAAGGTATATTATTACTGCTTTTAAGATGCTTCTTCAACAACAAAAAATCCAGTTTAGTGAGTTTTCCAAGCTTTATGACCTGATTATTCCTAAGGAGAATTTACTTCGCAAGATTAGTGAGCTTATAGATTTTAGCTTTATCTATGATGAGCTAATGGGCAAGTACTGCCCGGACAACGGGCGTAACGCTGAGAGTCCGGTACGCATGTTTAAATATTTGTTGCTGAAGACGATCTATACCGTTTCGGATGTCGATGTCGTAGAGCGTTCCCGCTACGATATGTCCTTTAAATATTTTCTGGAGATGTCCCCTGAAGAGGACGTGATAAATCCAAGCTCTCTGACCAAGTTCCGAAAGCTTCGTCTTAAGGACATGGATCTTTTAAACCTGCTGATTGGAAAAACCGTCTCTTTAGCTCTGGAAAAAGGTATTATTAAATCCAAGTCCATCATTGTCGATGCTACACATTCACTTTCAAGATCCAACCCATACTCACCTCTTGAGGTACTCAGGCAACGTTCAAAGTTGCTGCGAAGAGCAGTGTATTCAATGGATGATGATTTCAAAACTCGGATGCCCGAGAAGAATGAATCAAATGATATCCTAAAGGAAATAGAATACTGCAGTAAACTACAAAGACTTATCGAGTCTGATGAAGCACTAAGTGAAATCCCTGCAGTAAAGGAGAAACTGAACCTATTGAAGGAAACAGTTGAAGATACCCAGGAGAATTATGCAATATCCAAAGATATGGATGCCAGGATTGGCCACAAAACAGCCGACAGTAGTTTTTTTGGTTACAAAACTCATTTGGCAATGACAGAGGAGCGCATTATAACAGCTGCTGTTGTTACCTCAGCAGAAAAGGGAGATGGTCCTGAACTGCCAAAACTGTTGAGCGAGACCCAGGCCAATGGAATAGAGGTAGATACAATCATAGGTGATGCAGCCTATTCCGGGAAGAATAACCTTAAGCTCAGCGATGTGAACGGCAATAAGGTAAGGATAGTTGCCAAGATGAACCCTGCTATTACCCATGGCACCAGAAAAGAGGAAGAAAAGTTCGATTATAATAAAGACGCTGATATGTTCGTATGCCCTGCAGGGCACCTGGCTATGTACAAACGGGTGCAGGGCAAAAAGGTAGATAAGAGCAATCAGTCAATGACCTATTATTTCGATATCGAAAAATGCAGAGTATGCCCGTTAAAGGACGGCTGCTACAAACCGGAAGCCAAAAGCAGGACATACTCGGTCGCAATAAAACCAGATGAGCATAAAGAGCAGGAAATATTCCAACAAAGCGAGTACTTCAGGGAAAAATCACGACACAGATATAAAATTGAGGCGAAAAATAGTGAATTGAAAAATGTTCATGGATATGACAGGGCGAACTCCTATGGCCTGGAAAGCATGAAAATGCAAGGTGCACTTGCGATATTCGTGGTTAATCTTAAAAGAATCCTCAAATTCTAAAAAAAGGATAATAATCCAAAGAATCTTCTGGGAAAAACTAACAATGTGCTCCAGTTCTCAATATCGAACGTAAAGTTCGTTATCAAATAAGAAAAATGAAATGCCTCAAAAAAGAAAGCGGATGAACAACTCTTAAGAGCTATTCATCCGCTTTTCTGTTTGAAGACCATTTTATGTCTACTTTTTCAGTGCCCTCTTTATTTAGGAAGGCTTTTTTATGTTAAATTTTTTAAACAATTGTATTTGCATTATAGGTTTTAATTCTATAGCTTTGTTATGCAAGCATAGTATTTAATGAAACAACAGGAAACAGTAGATTATTTTTTGAAGGTAGTTTGGCAGAATGTGGCCAACACTTATAACCAGATCGCTTCTGGTTTTGGAATAACCCAGGCAATTGGTTATGTCCTTATCAATATTGACAAGGAAGGGACAGCGGTTTCTCAGCTTGCCGGTTTGCTTGGTGTTAAGGCCACAAGCTTGTCGAGAATGCTAAACAATATGGAAGAATTGGAGTTAATATACAGAGAAACTTCTGCGGGCGACAAGCGTTCGGTAAAGGTTTACCTGACCGACCTGGGTTATGAAAAAAGACATATGGCAAAAGGCGTGGTGATTGCGTTTAATG
>NZ_DATHGC010000353.1:0-8204 GCF_035317785.1 Pedobacter sp.
TTGTGTCCCGTTAAAAAGCTGGAAGAAGCCTGCGATGATGAGCAACTGTGCGGCAATTCCGATCACCGCCGGGTCTTCGGTATAGATGTATGGCAATATGGAATTGGCAAGTATAAAAAATATGGCTGTAACGCTCATGAAAAGCAGTATCACATGATAACTTGCTATTGCCGAATGGCGCAGGTCTGTCAGGTCACCTTTACCAAAATAGTTTCCTGTTTTGATGGTGGCTGCTGAGGCTATTCCGCTGGCCATCATGTAAGTAACGGCTGCCAGGTTAATCGCGACCTGGTGTGCGGCTTGCTCAACTGCACCAATAGTTCCTATAAGAATAGCCGCGCCGCTAAATGCGCTGATCTCAAAGGCATATTGCATGGCCACGGGGGCACCTATTTTGATAATTTTTATTGCCCTAATCTTATCGATTAAACCAAGTCTGAATTTTTTGATGTAGATCTTGAAATATGGTGAGCGCATGACGTAAAATGACATGACAATTGCCATTAAAATGCGGTCTATTAGAGTGCTGAGTCCAACTCCTTTAACACCCATCGGGGCTATTCCAAACATTCCTTTTACAAAAATAATCCCCAGTATGACATTAATGACATTGCCCCAGATCGATACAAACATCGCTTGTTTGGTAAAGCCTAATCCTTCTGCAAATTGTTTGAAGGTCTGGAAGATCATCAGGGGAATGATGGATATCGCCAGGTAGCCAAGGTAAGGTTTTGCATAGGCGACAACTTCCGGGGTTTGCCCGATATGGTCTATCATGGTCAGTGTGCCGAAATGCACAAAAGCATAAAGAAAAATGGCTGCTATGAAATTGATAATCAGGCTGTTTGACAGTAGTTTTCCGCATTCATCATAGTTCTTTTTTCCGTTTTCCTGCGCTATAAGAGGGGTTAGGCCATAAGCTATGCCCATTCCCAGCACCAGAATGAGCATAAAGATGCTGTTGACAAGTGAAACTGCCGCGAGCTGCAGCGTACCGGCGAAATGCCCCACAATAACACTGTCGGCAAGGTGTACGAGCGTGTGTCCTAACTGAGACACTACGATGGGCATGGCCAGCCGCAGATTATCGGCGTAGTATGGTCTGTACTTCGCGTAGGTTTTTGTCAGCATGCGGTATAATATTCTTCCTTTTCTGTGGTGTGCGGTCTGATCACGCCACTAATGATCAGGCTCACCAGTATTTTCTGTGCCTGTCTGTAGGAGCTTCTGGTGAGCTTGCTAAACTCCTTTAGTGTGATCCTGCCTTGTTCGTTCAGGTATTCGAAGAGCTTTTTTTCCTGTTCTGTATAACTAATGATATTGTCGGATTTGTCATTGCCTTTCTTGATCACATCAACAAGGATTTTGCTGGCCAGGATGCTTTTGTCGTTGACCCGGTAATAAACCCACCATTTTTTGTTTTCATCCAGCGCATAATGTGGTTTGATTTCGCTGGCCGCGATATTAACGACAAGTACCAGCTTATCATCCACATAGATTTCTTCAAACTCGGGCTCTATTGCTGGTTTGCAAAACTGGTAAGCCGATTTAGTGATCATATAGCGCTCTTCGTCTTCTGATTTTACACCCCTGATTGTCCCGTCGTCTGCGACACCAATTAATAACTGTCCGCCTTTATTGTTGGCAAATGCAACCAGGCTTTTGGCAATTTTTTCATTGCTGGTGATCGTTTTCTTGAAATCCAGTGTTGCTCCTTCGCCCTGTAAAATTAGTTTCCTGAGGTTCATAATGTGTTTCCTTAATAGGCTATACGTGGTTCTTCTCCCTGATGCAGATTACGAATGTACACTTCGTTTGATATTGTAGCACAAAGTTCTCCGGCCGAATTGGTCACCTCCATTGGGTAGGCCATGACAAATTTACCTTCGCTATTTAATGCTGTTATTGCGTCATTGAGCATTTCATCTGTAATAGTAATTGTAAAATAAAGATGGCTTCGTCCGGGTTTTAAGTATTGGATGGATGCACTTTTGAGCCATACGCGCACCTTAAATCCCTGACGCTGCAGCAGCTGGTCGAATAATATGGCATAAAAGGGGTCTGTGGCAGAATAAATGGTCCCGCCAAATATTGATCCGTTGTAGTTTTTATTGAAAAGACTTTTATTGATCTTCACATCTACACCCCTGAATCCCTTATGAAATTTCCTGATCCAAATACGCTGAAATAATAAAGGAGGATATAAACACAAGACCCATTTAAGGGTTTTTTCTGATACAACCATGATGCTTAAATATCAGAAAGTTTATCGAACAATGAAACTTTCTGTGTCTTTTTTAAAACTTTTATCGGGCGTGCTTGTTCATAAGTCTGAATATTAGCATTTAACAAATAAGAATCTAATCCTATGAAAAAATTAATCTTAAGTCTTGCTTTTGCAGGGTCAATAATGATTGCCGCTTCAGCATGCAACTCTACGAAGAATGTCTCGGGAACGACGGATAGCACCGGTACCGATACGACTATGACAACACCGCCTGCAGACACTACGCAGACTACTCCGCCACCACCGCCTGATACTACGAAAACAACACCTCCTGACACTACCCAAAGACCTCCTCAATAGCAGGATATAACGAGCAACAATAAAGGGCAGGATATAAAAGTATTCTGCCCTTTATGTTTTTTTAGGAAATGTTTTTTCATCAGTGATTTTGTTTGTACTTTCAGCGTCCAAATAAACAAGTATGAACAACAACAAACAAAAAGGGAGTGTTTTCCTTTTGATCCTTGTAGCCGCACTCGGCTATTTTGTAGATATATACGACCTGCTGTTATTCCTGATCATCAAGAACAAAAGCTTAAGTGCGTTAGGTGTCCCGGCAGATAAAATAACCGAGACCGGATTAAGCTTAATGAACTGGCAGATGGCAGGACTGCTGATCGGGGGTATTTTCTGGGGGATTGTCGGTGATAAAAAAGGACGATTATCCGTGTTATTTGGTTCCATCATCATGTATTCGATAGCGAATATTGCGAATGGGTTTGTGACCAGCATTCCTATGTATGCTGCACTGAGGTTTATTGCCGGAATTGGATTGGCCGGTGAACTTGGAGCGGGTATTACGTTGGTTAGTGAAAGTATGAGTAAGGAAAAGCGCGGATATGGAACTATGCTGGTGGCAGGAATAGGTCTGATGGGTGCTGTAGCAGCTTATATAGTAGGTGATCTTTTTGAATGGAGAACTGCATTTTTTGTTGGCGGAGGTTTAGGCATTATACTCTTACTGCTTCGTTTTGGGGTATTTGAATCGGGCATGTTCGAAAATATGGCCAGAAAGGATGTTTCAAAAGGAAATTTCCTTATGCTTTTTTCTGATAAAAAGCGGTTTTTCAAGTATCTGAATTGCATATTAATCGCTGTTCCACTATGGTTTGTAGTTGGTATTCTGGTTGGTATAGCCCCAGAATTTGGAAAAGCATTACATGCTAAAGATATTCTGGACAATGGAAAGGGGGTAATGTTCACTTACATTGGGATTTCTCTGGGTGACTTTCTCAGCGGCGCTTTAAGCCAGGTGTTCAAAACCCGTAAAAAAATTGTATTTATCTTTATAACGCTTACTTTCTGTACCATGCTTGTTTATCTGCTAAATACTGGATGGACAGCTTTTGGATTTTATGTCCTTTGTATTTTCTTTGGTTTGTTTACTGGCTACTGGGTAGTGTTTGTGACTATTGCCGCTGAGCAATTTGGCACTAATCTGCGTGCGACGGTCACGACCAGCGTGCCAAACATGGTCAGAGGTTCATTGATCCTGGTTACCCTGTTATTTCAATTCCTGCTCGGCAACGTAGGTATTATTAATGCTGCGCTGATCATAGCTGTACTTACAGTTGGAATGGCTTATATCGCATTGTACAATCTGGATGAGACGTATGGCCGCGACCTGAACTTCATTGAAGAGTAGTGTCAAAAGATTGTACTTTCTGAAATTATAACGAATGATGGCTTTTTTTAAAGGTTACCTTTGAGCTTAGTTTAACAGAAGATGGTGTTTAGAGATAAAGTAGTTGAGGCGTATCAGAAAATTCAGGATGAAATCTGCCAGGGTTTAGAACTGGCTGATGGTAAAACCTTTTTTGAAGAGGAGATATGGAACCGGGAAGGTGGCGGTGGCGGCAGGACCCGGATCATGCAACATGGAGATGTAATTGAGAAGGGCGGCGTTAATTTTTCAGCGGTACATGGAAAATTACCTAATGCGGTAAAAAAAGCGTTCAAGGTAGAAAGTGAAGATTTTTTTGCGACCGGAGTTTCGATAGTAATGCACCCGGGCAACCCATTGGTGCCTATCATTCATATGAACATCAGGTATTTTGAAATGGACGATCAGACCCGATGGTTTGGCGGCGGGATCGATCTGACGCCTCATTATATAATTGATACTGATGTCCGCTATTTTCATCATTTATTGAAACAGACCTGTGACGAGTTTGACCCCTCATTTTATGCTAAATTTAAAACGCAGGCGGATGATTATTTTTACATCAAGCACCGGGAAGAAACCAGGGGAGTGGGCGGCATATTCTATGACCGGCTGAAACCTGAAAATTCTGGTTTGTCTTTTGACCAGCTCCTCGATTTTTCAGTTGCAGTTGGAAATACTTTTATTCCGGCATATACTGAACTAATTGAGCGGAACCGTGATAAAGAATTTACTGAAAAGGAACAGGAGTGGCAGTACCTCCGCAGGAGCAGGTATGCGGAATTTAACCTGGTCTATGACGCGGGAACAAAATTCGGTCTGGAAACAAACGGCAGAATTGAATCTATTTTAATGAGTCTGCCGCCTTTGGCCAAATGGGTATATAACCATCAGACCTTGCCAGACAGTCCAGAATCTTATACGCAAAGTAAGCTAAAAAAAGGAATTGAATGGGCCTGATAAGCTGTTAATTCTGGCGGTAAAATTTTTCCACAATGCACCTTAATGGTGCATTTTTTATTAGATTCGCAAGGTTATAAGAATACCACATTTAAATCGTTCTTAAGGAACATTAATATTTATGGCAGAAGATTTAGAAAATCAAGAAAACGACAAGATAATCAGGATCGATATTGATGAGCAAATGAAATCCGCATACATCGATTATTCGATGTCTGTTATCGTATCAAGGGCTTTACCTGATGTGCGTGACGGATTAAAACCAGTACACAGACGTGTATTGTATGGCATGCTCGACCTGGGATTAACGAACAATAAACCATATAAAAAATCAGCCCGTATCGTCGGTGAGGTATTGGGTAAATATCACCCGCATGGGGATGCGTCTGTATATAACACCATGGTTCGGATGGCTCAGGAGTGGAGTCTCAGGTACCTGATGGTTGAAGGCCAGGGAAACTTTGGATCGATTGACGGAGACTCTCCTGCGGCGATGCGTTATACGGAAGCACGTTTTCAGAAAATTGCTGAAGATATGCTTGCTGACATCAACAAAGATACCGTTGATTTCCAGTTAAATTTTGACGATTCCCTGCAGGAACCAACAGTGCTTCCGTCAAAAGTACCCAACCTGCTCATCAATGGATCTTCTGGTATTGCAGTAGGTATGGCTACCAATATGCCTCCGCATAACATTACTGAGGTCATTAATGCAACTATCGCTTACATTGATGATCATGAAATAACCATTGCGGATCTGATGAAGCACATCAAAGCTCCGGATTTTCCTACGGGAGCGATCATTTATGGATACGCAGGTGTTCAAGAGGCATTTGAAACCGGACGCGGACGTATTGTAATGCGTGCTAAGGCTGAAATTGAAGCTAACAAGGACCGTGAGACCATTATTGTTACTGAAATACCTTACCAGGTAAACAAAGCGATGATGATTGAACGTACCGCTGAACTTGTGGGTGAGAAAAAGCTTGAAGGCATATCTAACATAAAAGATGAGTCTAATAAGGATGGGATCAGGATCGTCTATGAGATTAAACGTGATGCAAATGCTTCCATTGTATTAAATAACTTATTTAAGCAAACTGCTTTACAGACATCGTTTAGTGTAAATAACATAGCGCTTGTTAACGGCAGACCGCAGATGCTGAATCTGAAGGATCTGATCCGTTATTTTGTGGAGCACAGGCATGAGGTTGTTATTCGGCGTACTAAATTTGAACTTGCTGAGGCTAAAAAACGTGCACATATTTTAGAAGGCTTACTAATTGCGTTAGATCATCTGGACGAGGTAATTAAGCTGATTCGTGCCTCTGATACTCCTGAAGATGCAAGAACTGGACTGATGGAACAATTCGGTCTTTCAGATATTCAGGCCAGGGCAATTCTGGATATGACGCTAAGAAGGTTGACGGGTCTGGAGCGTGATAAGATCAAAGATGAGTACAATGAACTGATGAAAACCATTGAATTCCTGCAGTCTATTCTGGATGATGAAGGTAAACGTATGCAGATCATCAAAGATGAGCTGGCTGAGATGATGGAAAAATATGGTGACGAACGCAGAACTCAAATTGTACATGCCGCTGGTGATATGAGCATGGAAGATTTTATTGAGGACGAAGATGTGGTCATCACTATTTCTCATGAAGGTTATATTAAACGTACTGCGGCTACAGAATATCGTACACAAGGAAGAGGAGGAAAAGGTTCGAAAGGCAGTGATTCAAGAAATGAAGACTTTATCGAGCATTTATTGATTGCTTCAAATCACAATTACATGTTGTTCTTTACAGAAACAGGCCGCTGTTTCTGGTTAAGGGTTTATGAAATTCCGGAAGGATCAAGATTGAGCAAGGGAAGAGCAATACAAAACATCATCAATATTCCTAAAGAAGAAAAGATCAAAGCATTTATTAAGGTTAAAAACCTTAAGGATCAGGAATACCTGGAGAACAATTACATCATTATGTGTACCAAAAAGGGTACTATCAAGAAAACATCTCTGGAAGCCTATTCAAGGCCGCGTGTGAATGGTATAAATGCAATTAATATCAACGAAGGAGATCAATTGCTTGAAGCAAGTCTGACTACCGGATCAAGCGAAATTGTTATGGCATTGAAGTCTGGAAGGGCAATTCGCTTTAATGAATCGACAGTTAGGCCAATGGGCAGAACGGCGACAGGAGTCCGTGGAGTTACCCTTGCAAACGAGAGCGATGAAGTAGTTGGCATGATTGCTGTTGATGATCCTGAGACTACTGTGCTTGTAGTTTCGGAAAAAGGGTACGGAAAACGTACAGATATTGACGATTACCGTGTTACCAACAGGGGAGGAAAAGGAGTTAAGACTATAAATATTACGGAAAAAACTGGTAATTTAGTTGCTATTAAAGCCGTTACTGATGCTGACGACCTGATGATCATTAACCGGTCAGGAATTGTAATAAGAATTGTTGTAAGTGAATTGAGGGTAATGGGCAGGGCAACGCAAGGTGTGAAGCTAATCAATTTGAAAGGGAATGATGAAATAGCATCTGTAGCTAAAATTCAGCATGAAGATGAAGAAATTGAGGAAGTTGAAGGCGATGCGACAGAGGAAAATGGCCAGACGAATACAAATGAAGCTGGAGATGTGACTCCTGAGGATGATGCTAAAGAAGATCAAATATAAATTGTTGAACAAATAATAGATAAAATGAAAAAGATACTTTTAAGTATACTGTTTGTAGGTGTTGCATCACTTGCAAATGCGCAAAAAAGTGAGGTTAACGCTGCGAAGAACGCTTGGATTCTTATTGCTAACGGGGGTAACAAAACACTTCCGGAGAGTTTGAAAATGTTGAATGATGGTTTGGCTCATACCGATAAAGCAGTTGCTGATGAAAAAACATCAAAATTGGCAGAAGCTTGGGCATATAGGGCGTTGTTTGCTTCGAGAACTGCTCAAATCGATTCGCTGGATTTAGCAAATTCTAAAGCTAAACAAAAGATCGCTGAAGAAGCGATAGCAAAAGCTAAGTCGTTAAATCCTAAGGAGGAAGAGAAGAAATTTATTGACGATGCCAGTGGATTTATCGAAGATGCCGTTAGAAACAGAGGTGTTTTTGCTTATAAGAAAAAAGACTATGCGACTGCACTGGACGCTTTTAATGAATACACAACCAGAAATCCAAAGGACACAAATATGTTTGTGAATGCGGCTCTTATGGCTAAACAATTGAAGAATTATCCGGAGGTAGCCAGAAACTATAAGGCGGCGATTGGTTTGAATTACCC
>NZ_DATHGC010000354.1:0-10960 GCF_035317785.1 Pedobacter sp.
CCTATCCTCCTGTATCAACCTCAACCCAAATCTTCCTCCGAAGCGGGTTGCAAAAGTAGAAAAATATAACCAACACCCAAACCATAATCCACTTTTATTCCAACCAAATCCTTAAACACCCTGATACACAACCAGAAAAAATATACTAAACCGTTAACCGGACCACTAAATCCCAATCTTTTATAGATTAAGGTGTATTATATAAACCTCATCACCCCTCTTCCCTGTTAAAAGCCTTAATGCAAGTGGGTGCGGCATCACTATATATAATATATAGTATCCTTATATGGCATATCCTTTTTTGTCTTCTGCTGATATAGGTTTACGGTTATTAAACTACAACTATCCATATGAAAGAGCATTAAGCGGCTATGAGTATAGCTACAGACGGATAAGACGGTGCTCTTCCTGCGCAGTACATGTGTTTGTACTGAGTGCACGGTGTCAGCGCAGCTACCACACAGGTGCTACCTGCATGCGATCGGTGTGCAGGCCGGTAAAGATAATAAGAAGAAATGCCCCTGAAAATATCCAGACTTAATACTGCCCCGTCGATAGCAAAATCAATATGCATTAAAACTAGCCGTTTAGAGCTCATTTGATGTAATCTATATTATGTAATAAGCAGGTTCATGATTAGATAACAATATGATCACTTCATAATCAACACCTGGTTAATCTTCAGAATTTGTTAAAATATGTTAACAGCTTGTCCTTACGATTGCCTTTACATAGCTTAGCGTCCTATTATTTTTAATTGACGGAATCGTATTATTACCTTATCTTTGCAGAATGTTTAAAATTAAACACGCTTTATTATTAAGTTTTACCCTTATTGCCCTTACTATTGCAGGTTGCAAAAGCCAGTTTGAAAAGATCAGGCTAAGTAATGACGTTGCTAAAAAGTATCAGGAAGCACTAAGGTTATATAACAAGAAAAACTATTCCAAAGCGTTGATCTTATTTGAAGATCTTTCTCAAAAATACAGAGGACGCACCGAAGCAGAGGAGCTTAACTATTACTACGCCTTAACTCTTTATAAAATAAGGGATTACACTACGGCCAGGTACCAGTTTAAAACTTTTGCAGATACCTACCCCACCAGCAAATACGCGGAAGAATGCCGGTATATGAGTGCTTATTGCTACTATCTGGATTCTCCAAGACCGAGCCTTGACCAGGAAAACACAGTAAAGGCTATAGATGCTTTACAACTTTTCATCAATTTTTACCCTAAAAGTGAACGCGCTGTTGAAGCCAGCAAATACATTGCTATTCTGCGGACCAAGTTAGAGGATAAAGCTTACGCAAATGCAAAACTGTATTATGACCTTGGGGGCGTAGGCGCTAATGCTACCAATTATCGTGCAGCAGTTATTGCATTGAAAAATGCACAGATTGACTTTCCGGATATTAAATATGCGGAGGAAATGGACCTTTTGATCATTAAATCTCAATTGGCTTATGCTAAGAACAGTATAGAGGAGCGTCAGGAAGACAGGTTCAATGAAGCGATTACCTATGCTGACGAATTTGTTGAGGCACATCCTCAAAGTAAATTCCTGGAAGAAGCTAAAGACCTGAAAAAAGAAAGTGAATCAGGAATAGAAAATGCGAAAAGAGTATTGGCCATAAAAATGGCTGACTATGAAAAATATAAAGCTCAATTGGAAAAAGATGCCAAGAGAGACAGTTCTGCTACAATTAAAACACCGATCAAATAATGAATACTAATAAACCCGCAATACCGAACACTACGGTTACCAGAAATGTTAATGATCTGGATCAGAAAACTGAAAACATTTATGAGTCTTTAGTAATTATTTCAAAAAGGGCTAATCAGATTTCAAATAATATGAAAGAAGAACTTCATGGTAAATTGGCCGAGTTTGCTTCTTCAAACGACAACCTGGAAGAGATCTTCGAGAACCGGGAACAAATTGAGATCAGCAAGCACTATGAGCGTTTACCAAAACCCTCACTAATTGCTATCGATGAGTTCCTGAATGACAAAATTTATTACAGAAATCCTGCTAAAGAGCAACAATAATATCAGGCATAGGTATTAAATTGCATCCTTGCATTAATAAACCATGCTAAAAGATAAAAACATTATTCTTGGCGTTTGCGGTAGCATAGCAGCATACAAATCTGCCATTCTGGTCAGGTTACTGATCAAAGCTAGCGCAAACGTAAAGGTAATTCTTACGGCCGATGCGGCAAATTTCATCACTCCGCTAACTCTGGCTACCTTATCAAAAAACCCTGTTTACACCCAATATTTTGAAGAAGAAACCGGTGTCTGGAGCAATCATGTAGAACTTGGCCTTTGGGCAGACTATATGGTCATAGCCCCTCTAAGTGCCAACACATTAGCCAAAATGGCGGGCGGGCTTTGCGACAACCTGCTTAGCGCAGTTTACCTGTCGGCCAAATGTCCTGTTCTTGTTGCCCCGGCCATGGACCTTGACATGTGGAAACATGAAAGTACTCAACAAAATACCGGCAAGATAAAATCTTATGGGAATGTTGTAATTGTGCCCAATAACGGCGAACTGGCCAGCGGCTTGTACGGTGCTGGTCGAATGGCCGAGCCTGAGGAGATCGTTGACTTTCTAAATACCGCCATCCAAAAAGATCTGCCTTTTTTTGGAAAAAAAGTTCTCATAACTGCCGGACCTACTTATGAAGCCATAGACCCTGTGCGCTTTATTGGCAATCACTCTTCCGGAAAAATGGGTTTTGCCATTGCTGATCAATTTGTAAAACTGGGAGCAGATGTAACCTTAATTACAGGTCCTACCGAGCAAAAAAGCGAACTTACGGTCAAAAGAATCGATGTCGTAAGTGCGGCACAGATGCTCAAAGCTTGCGAACAGGAATTTGGCAATGCAGATATCATGGTAATGAGTGCCGCCGTAGCAGATTACACACCGGTAACTGTCGCCGGTCAAAAGATCAAAAAAAACGACGGATCACTCATCATCGAGCTGACAAAAACAAAGGACATCCTTGCCGCACTTGGCAGGTCAAAAACCAATGCGCAGATCCTGGTAGGATTTGCACTGGAGACGGAAAAAGAAGAAGACCATGCCAAAGAAAAACTGACGAAAAAAAATCTGGACCTGATCGTGCTCAATTCTTTGAATGATAAAGGAGCAGGCTTCAAAACAGATACTAATAAAATTACTATCTTTAATAAGGCATTTGAAAAAACAGTTTTTGACATTAAATCTAAAACAGAAGTCGCCAAAGACATTTGCCTGGAAATATTAAAACTGATCCCTGCATGAAACGCATCCTCCTGATTATTCTGACTTTATTTTCCTTTCAGCATTCCATGTTAGCGCAGGAACTAAACGCAAGAGTATCCATCCAGGCCCCTTCAGTTCCCAATATTGACAGAAGGAATATAGAAGTGCTTCAAAAGGTCGTTACAGAATTTCTGAACAACAACAAATGGACTTCGGAAACTTATGCACCTCAGGAACGTATTGAATGCAATTTTGTGATCACTATAACAGATTGGGACGGAAGTAACGCTTATAAAGCGGAAGCTCAGCTGCAATCCAGCAGACCTGTATATGGCTCGGCCTACAACAGTACGATACTCAACCTCAGTGATAAGGATTTTGATTTTGGATACACCGAAGGTCAATCCGTTGACTTTTCCGATCAGAACTTCATTTCCAATCTAAGCTCGCTACTGAGTTTCTATGCCTATACCATCATTGGTTTAGATAAAGACAGCTTTAGCAGAATGGGCGGTACGCCATTGTTTAAAAAAGCACAGAACATCCTGAATAATGCGCAAAACAGCGGCACAAAGGGCTGGAAAGCATTTGACGGGTTACGGAACCGGTATTGGCTCAACGAAAACCTGCTCAACAAAAGTTTTGAAGACCTGAGGGCCTTTATTTATGACTACCATTTTAACGGATTGGACCGGCTGCAGGATAATTCAGGCAGAGGTGTAAAAAAGATGATCACACTGCTAACCGGACTGCGGCAAATGGACAAACAAAAACTGGGCTCTATTTTCCCTAATTTTTACTTTGCAACCAAAGCCGATGAAGTAGTCAATGTATTCTCCATTCCTACAGGAGATCCTTCAGACCGGATTAAAGCCTACAATCTTTTAGTAGAGATAGATCCTGCCAATATCAACAAATACGAAGCCCTCAATCAGGCTGGGAATCCCCTGCAACAGGGAATCAACAACGGGCAGCCCGCCCTGAATAACAACCAAGGAGGTATTCGCAACTAAATAGTTAAAATTTGTTAAAATAATTTTGTTTATACGAATACATTCGTACATTTGAATACGAAACAATTCGTATAAAGATGTTTATGACAGCAACAAACCTTAAACCTACCGAAAGTGAACTGGAGATCTTACAGATATTGTGGGAAAAAGGCGATTGCACAGTAAGAGATGTGCACGAGATTTTGGAGAAGAATAAAGACGCGGGATATACCACCACCCTCAAATTGATGCAGATCATGCATGAGAAAGGCCTGGTGGCAAGGGATACTTCCGCAAAGACGCACATCTACCACGCATTGATCAACCAGGAAAGGACCCAGCAGCATCTGGTCAATAAAATGATTGACAATGTGTTCAACGGATCAGCGGCGAGATTGGTCATGCAGGCACTGGGCAACCATACTGCGAGTAAGGATGAGATTGATTCAATAAAAAAGTATTTGGATGAACTAAGCAACAAATAAAACAATGGAAACAATCGTAAACAATCTGATCAAGGCCACCGGCTGGAGCATATTCCACTCTTTATGGCAAGGGGCTATCATCTATGCCATCTTAATGCTCATCGTAGCAGCAGTACCAAAAATGAATGCGAGGGTTAAACACAACCTGGCTTACTCGGCTATGTGCTTCATGTTTACAGGCTTTTGTATCACCTTTTTTTCCCTATTTAACATTCCCAACTCAGCGGAGCACGTCCAGTCGAGCCAGGTTACCGCAGCTGAGCCTGTCAGTTACCTGCTCAGTTTGCCTCAGGAGATCAACAGCCGCACTGAACATCTATTTCCTTACCTGGTCAGCGTGTATACGCTTGGTCTCTTGTTTCAATTACTAATCCTCGGTGTCGGCTATAAAAAACTGCTTAAACTAAAACAGGCTGAACGGAGCATGGTGCCTCAGGAATGGCAAGCGGCCTTTAAGCAGCTGACGATAAAACTAAACCTGCGCAGGAAGATCAGTTTTTACCTTTCCGCCAATGTGAATGTGCCGCTGGTGATCGGTTACTTTAAGCCGGTGGTGCTGTTTCCAATCGCACTGGCCACTCAACTGGATATGAACCAGGTAGAAGCCATCCTGATCCACGAGCTGTCCCATATTCGCAGAAATGATTATTTGCTCAACCTCATCAAAACAGGAATAGAAACCGTATTGTTCTTCAACCCTTTCATCTGGCTTAGCGGCAGGTACATCAATATTGAGCGTGAGCATGCCTGCGATGACCTCGTACTGAAATTTACAGGAACTCCGGTTACCTATGCCCATGCACTGCTGAAACTCGAAATCCTTAAAGACAAAACCACTCCTGCCCTTTCTATGGCCGCAACCGGAAGCAACCAGCATTTGTACCAGCGTATAAAAAGAATCACAGATATGAAAACGAATTACATGAATGCAAAGCAGCAGCTCTTTGCGATTACATTAACTGTTGCCACAGTAATTTCCCTGGCATGGGTTAGTCCGGCTAAAACCGGTTCTGACAAGAAAAACAATGCACTGCTTAAAAAAGGAATTGATGCCGGAACACAAGGCATTAAATTTAAAGTGCTCGATCTGGCAAAGGAAAAAGCAGTGTCAGCAGCCAATTGTAAATTGAATGAGGACACCACCAAAAAGAAAAAAAAGTTTAAGATTGTTACTGTCGACGCCAAAGGTGAAAAAAAAGAATACAATTCTGTAAAAGAAATGCCTGACAGTTTGAGGCAGGAAGTGATGAACGATACTTTCCTGAACAGCGATGATTTTCATTTCAACTTCAGGATAGATTCATCTATAAATGCAGGTATGGCTTACCTAAAATCAGATGATTTCAAAAAACACATGAAAGAGGCGCAAATGCAGGCAAGCATTATGGCCCGGAAATTCCAGTCACCGGAATGGAAAAAGCATCAGGCAGACTTCAAGAAACAGGCAGAAGAAATGCGTAAGAAATTTGATTCACCTGAGTTCAGGAAACAAATGAAAGATGCGCAGCTGCACGCTGCCACGGTAATGAAAAAATTCAACTCACCGGAATGGAAGAAACAACAGGGAGATATTAAAAAGCAGGCGGAAGAAATGCGTAAGAAATTTGATTCGCCTGAGTTCAGGAAACAGATCGAGGAGATGAAGAAGCTTCAGGATTCTCCGGAATACAAAGAACTGAAAGAGAAATTTGAAAAAGATATCCAAAAGCTGAAAGCTGAAAAAGGAATTAAATCTGATATAAAATCGCTTAACATTACTCCGGCAGAACGTATCATAGTGGAGCCGGGCGAGGGAGCAGAGGACGATGTAAAAGTGATCAAAATCGATTAGTACAAACACACATATATTTAGATGGGGGCAGAAGTTAAACTTCTGCCCCTTTTTTGTTAATAAGTATAAACATCCAATGGTTAAGATTTCCTAATTTAGCAAAGTAATATGCTACAGAAACTTTCTATTCGCAACTATGCTTTGATAGACAGTGTTGAGCTTGAACTGGATAAAGGTTTAAACATCATCACTGGTGAAACCGGCGCAGGAAAATCCATTATGCTGGGTGCCCTTTCTCTGATCCTTGGGCAAAGGGCAGAAACAAAATATTTCTTTAACCAAGATAAGAAATGCATTATTGAAGGACAGTTCCTGCTTGAAGGTCAGGCACTTCAACCTTTGTTTGAGGAAAATGACATTGACTTCTATACGGAAAGCATCCTGAGAAGAGAAATCTCAACAGATGGAAAATCAAGGGCATTTATAAATGATACGCCTGTCACACTAGGTATAATGAAACAGATCGGCGAACAGCTGATCGATATTCACTCCCAGCATGCGACACTGGAAGTCAATGACCCTACTTTTCAGCTATTGGTCGTGGACACGCTTTCTAATCATCAGCCGCTGCTTGACGAGTACCGCGCACAATACAAAACCTATAAAAAAATCCAGCAGCAGCTAAAGACATTAAAGGAAGCAGCAGCCGATGCCCGCAGCAGACAGGATTACGAAGAGTTTTTATTTAACGAGCTGGAAACAGCAGACCTGAAGGCCTACGAACAGGAAAAACTGGAAACAGAACTCCAGGTGCTGAACAACGCAGAAGCAATCAAACGCGGCCTGGTCAATTCTTTCAACTTACTGAGTGAACAGGAAACCGCAGTTTTACCGGTTTTAAAGGAAGCAATTTTACAGTTACAGGGTATAGAAAAGTATAATGACGATTACCTGGTTTTGAATGAGCGCCTGCGTTCTTCCCTGATAGAGCTTAAAGATATTGCACAGGAAGCTGCATCGCTTGATGAAGCAGTGGTTTTTAATCCTTCAAAGATAGAGGAGATTGGTGCAAGACTGGACATCATCTATAGTTTACAGCAAAAACATAAAGTAAGTACTATTGGGGAATTGCTCGCGGTACAGGAGCAGTTGTCTGCAAACTTAAGTGAATTGCTGAGCGGAGATGAAGAAATAGACCGATTGGAAAAAGAGATAGCGGCGATGTCCAGTGACCTGGAACAAAAGGCAGAGAGCCTGTCTGCCAACCGCAGCAAGTCGATACAGGTTACTGAAGGTCTGGTTGCCGAAGTATTGGTTAAAGTCGGGATGCCGCACGCAAAAATCAAGATAGAACAAAGCCGGTTGCCGGAACTCAGCAAGGACGGCCGGGATGGGATTGCGTTGCTGTTTTCTGCAAATAGCGGTCAGCCTCCTGCCCCGGTTGGTAAAATTGCATCGGGCGGGGAACTTTCCAGGCTGATGCTGGCCATCAAGTCTATTATGGCCAGACATACTGCATTGCCAACACTGATCTTTGATGAGATCGATACCGGGATCTCAGGAGAAACCGCTGTCCGGGTCGGGAATGTCATTGGTGAGCTGGAAGAAAATATGCAGGTGATCTGCATTACACATCTTCCTCAAATAGCGGCCAAAGGTGATGCGCATTATTTCGTTTATAAGAACGAAGCAACAGAACGGACAACCACAGGTATAAAAAAACTAATGCCTGCTGAGCGTGTAAAGGCGATTGCTGAAATGCTCAGTGGTAAAGATCCAGGCGAATCGGCCTTAAAAAATGCTCAGGAACTATTGGGTATTGGTTAGTGTTTATTAGTAATTCTTCAATTACCTCTTCTTCATATCTTTTTTATTTTCTTACTTTCGGTTATTAAAAACGAGAACAAAAAACAACCGATATGTATAACTTGTTAAAAGGTAAGCGCGGCATCATCACCGGTGCTTTAGATCAAAATTCCATTGCCTGGAAAGTAGCGGAGAAAGCACATGAAGAAGGAGCTGAATTTGTTTTGACCAATGCCCCTATTGCTATGAGAATGGGCGAGATCAACGCTTTAGCAGAGAAAACAAATTCTCAGATCGTACCTGCCGATGCGACCAATGTGGAGGAACTGACCAATCTCTTTACCCAATCGCAGGAAATACTGGGCGGCAAAATAGATTTTGTACTGCACTCCATAGGCATGAGTGTGAATATCCGCAAAAAGATCCCTTATGCCGAGTCAAACTATGACTATTTTATGAAAGGGATCGATGTATCTGCTTTGTCTTTTCACAAGATGCTGGCCGTGGCCAAAAAACTGGATGCCATCAATGAAGGCGGAAGTGTAGTGGCGCTGACTTATATGGCTGCCCAGCGTACTTATCCTTTTTATACTGACATGGCTGATATCAAGGCAATGCTCGAATCTATTGCCCGCAGCTTCGGTTATCATTATGGCCTGGAGAAAAAGGTACGCATCAATACGGTTTCCCAATCGCCGACAAAAACAACAGCCGGAACCGGCATCAAGGGTTTTGGGGATTTCTTTGATTATGCAAATGCTATTGCCCCATTGGGCAACGCTGATGCAGAATCCTGTGCAGACTATTGCATTACTTTGTTCTCAGACCTGACCCGCATGGTCACCATGCAGAATCTTTTCCACGATGGCGGTTACTCGTCTACCGGTGTGAGTGATTTGGTCATGCAGAAAATGGGACTGGAAGGATAGCGCATCCAGACTCAGTTGACCTGCAGGACCTCAGTTCCACTGCTTTCCTCATTGTTCATATTGATCGCCGTCAGCTTATATAAATTAAGCTGACCGGCGATATATTTTTTGGTGAGTACATTGTCCTGAGAAGAAGGAATCGTCTCGATCAGCACAAAAGATTTACCGGTCCACTTGTATAAACGGTAACCTTTCAGTTTTAAATCTTCATTTTTCCGCCATTTCACGTAGAGCGACTTTTCGATCGCTGCCGCTTTGAGATATCTTGGGCCAAACTCCTTTTCAAAAGCATTGTGATAGGTAAATGGCTCACTCAGACGGCTCAGCCGCGAACCATTCATTGCCTGTACCTTGTAGGTGTCCCCGTCTTTGGGTTTCAGAATCTCCACATAATTTTCCCCATTACCTGGCAGCACATTGCTCATGGGAACAAATTCGGCTTCGGATTTCCGCTTTCTGAATACTTTAAACCCGGCTATTTCTCCCTGTCTTAAACTATCAATTGTCCACACTAACCGGTAGGTAGTGTCATTAGCAGTCAGTACCCGCAAATCCTGCGGTGCAGGCAAAACTGCCTCTTTATTAACATAAGCGATCATTACCGTATCTGAAGGCACACTTTGATCAAAAGAATTGCTCTCAGCGACTACATAATACTGATACATCTCTCCCGGCACCAGCGAACTAACTGTGTCCGTCCATTCATATTTATTTAGCCTGCCTTTTGTCAGTGCTGAAGAAGCCGCCACGAATGCGCCTGAATTGCGTGTTCTTTTCTTCACATAAAATGCCGTGGCATATTTGTCCGCATTTTCCCAGCTCAGGACGACAGCATTTTTTCTCTGTTCAGCATGAATGCCTACAGGACTCAGCGGCTGGATTTTAAACTGGGGAATGACATAAATGGAGGCAGAAGAAAGTACTGGCCCATCGCCATAAGCCGACAAGTCAAGACGGTAAAAAAAAGGCTCATTGGCGTCATTCACCCGGTCCACATATAAACTATCGGTACCACTTAGCGTAGTTACCGGAACAAAATCCATGTCTTTCTTTCTGCTGCGCAGCAGGGTAACGCTCCTGAGCAGGAAACTGTTCTCGGTTTTCCAGCTCAGGGCTATGGCATTAGAACCCTCGATTCCAATACCCGAAAACTTACCTACGACCGGCCTCGCATCATCAGGATAGGCCTGCGCCCAAACGCGATCACGCAACAGCAATACAGTATCCCTGCGCAGCTCCACCTGGTATTCATAGATTCCGGGCTTTTGACGAATGGTCGTATCGGCAAACTGCGTCACCTTAAAAACAGCGATCTTTTTATGCTTCCTGATAAGCTGCCTGCCATCCAGGCCATTCCGGAATACATCCATAAAGACACTATCTTGGCCAGTCAAACCGGTTGGCATATAACTCAGGACAATATCGCCACCGTCATACTTTGCCGTTAAATTGGCTGTCGTTATTTTTTGCTGTCCAGAACCGCGAATCGCCAGAACCGACAGGCACAATAGGATTAAATATTTCATAGCTTTTGTTCTGCTTATTATCTAAGTGAGGGTTTAAATTTAAAACTGCCACTGGTTTTTTCTAGTAAAAGGTCCAGCCCAACCCGGGTACTGCCTACGCAATAAATGATCTTGGCGCTTACACCAAATTTCAGGAATCCAGTCAAATCGCCACCGATGTAGTGCAGACCAAACTGTCCGTCTGCACCACCGGAAA
>NZ_DATHGC010000355.1:0-12244 GCF_035317785.1 Pedobacter sp.
CATGGTGGGACCCGCTAAAGCCAACCAACAATTCGCCGAACAATACAGGCTTGAATGTTTTGCCACCGACTACTGAGCCGTTTATCTGGTACCCGTATGCGGTAAGTGAGCAATTTCCTGAAATGGGCAGTGGTGGCCGAAGTGCTGTTGGTGGTCCTATATTTCACGCTGCCGATTTTAAAAATGCGAAATACCTGTTCCCGGCATATTATGAGGGCAAATGGCTGATCACAGACTGGGTCAGGGGCTGGATTTTGGCTGTTACTTTTGATGCTGAAGGTAAATTCGTCTCTATGGAGCGCTTTTTGCCTAATCTGACTTTGCGCGGCCCGATAGATTTGAAATTTGGTGCGGATGGCAGTTTGTACATCATGGAATACGGCAACGGTTACTTTAAGGACCTTCCTGAGGCAGAGCTCATCAAGATAGAATTTAACGGGGGCAACCGTAAGCCTGAAGTGCAGGCAACAGCTAATAAAGTGGCCGGGCCGCTTCCTTTAAAAGTACAATTGTCATCTGAGGGCACATCAGATTCTGATGGCGATCCGCTGACCTATAGCTGGAAGATCACTAAGAATGGAAAACTGGTTCAGACAAAAGCCTCTGCTAATCCGGAAATAGTATTCAGCACCGCAGGTGTTTATAGAGCAACCCTGATAGTGACTGATCCTTCAGGCGCTAAGAACAGCAAGTCTGTTGAGATCTCTGCCGGGAATGCCGTGCCTGTAGTTAATTTTAACTTTACAAAGGGCAACACCAGCTTCTTTTTTCCCGGCAATACCATTAATTATGCTGTAAGCGTAGCTGATAAAGAAGACGGTAGCCTCGCAAATAAAAAAATTCTCCCTTCACAGGTCTCTGTTTCTATCAATTACCTGTCAGAAGGTTATGATATGACTGTCGTTGCCCAGAATCAAAATAAGCAGGATGTCGGCGCGCAGTTTGCCGGTGCAAAAGCATTGATCAGGAAAAGTGATTGTAATGCCTGTCATACTGTAGCAACCAAGTCGCTTGGGCCGTCATTTACTGAAGTAGCGTTAAAATACAAGGGCAGCAAGACCGCTGAAGAAACGCTGACTAAAAAAGTGATCAACGGTGGCTCTGGTGTATGGGGTGACGCAATGATGCCTGCACATACAGGTATGTCTAACGCTGATGTCAGTTCAATCATTAAATATGTGCTGAGCCTGGGTGAAAAAAAGGCAGCAGCCAAGAACCTTCCGGTTACGGGAAGCTATACAACCAATGAACAGCCCGGACAAACCAACAAGGGCTCGTTTATTTTCAGGGCAGCCTATAAAGACCGGGGTTCCAAACTGGCTCCTGCACAAACGGGAGAACGTATAGTCGTATTGCGCAATCCAACGTTGCCTGTTGCGAATGCAGATGCTTTTAACGGAATAGATTTCAACGGAAATAAATCTGTTGCTACGCCTAAAGAAAAAGGATCGTCTATTCAACTGAAAAACATTGACCTGACCGGTATCAAAAAGCTTGAACTGGCGGGTACAGATAAGAAAGCCTCAGGTGCTTTTGAAGTAAGACTTGACGCCGCAGACGGAAAAGTAATCGGTCATTCGGCTGCTTCAGCTGATGGACAGAAGACTTCAGCAGATTTAACCGGCACTAGCGGCAAACACAACTTATTCATTGTGTTTAATGAGGCCGCCGGAAAAGTTACGGCCATCAACATAAAGGACCGTTAATATTTTATATTTGCCATCATTGGACGCTATTTGTTTAATGATGGCAAATAGTATTGTAACCATAATTGTATGAGCAGCCTTTCTAAAAGAAGAGATGGTTTTCAGGGAGAAAAGCTAATTAGCCTCCCGCAAGGGGTATTGAAAGATGCCCTGAAGAGGGCTCCTTCGCTCTTTCAGCTGTTCATTACACATATCGGGTATTTTCCAAAAGCTTCTGCCCATTACCGGGAGAGAAGAAAAGGCTGCGAGGACAATATCCTCATATATTGCCTGCACGGCAAAGGCCATTTCATTATAGACAATAAGAAATTTGAAGTGACTGCCAACCAGTTTATCCATGTTCCGGCAACTGATAAGTATATGCGTTATTGGGCAGACGAAGAAGATCCATGGACCATTTACTGGATCCACTTTAGCGGACAGGACCTGTACAGCTTTAATAACTCACTTGGCATCAGTTTATTGAAAGGACCTCAGCAGATTCCGTTCAATCAAAAGGCACTGGACATTTGGGAGACCATTTATCAGAGCCTGGAAATGGGGTATAGTACAGAGAATCTTTGTAATGCGAGTTTTTGCCTTTATCATTTCATTGCGACCTTTAATTTCATAGAAAAGCATATTCTTACAGAAAAGAAGGAGGGTGGCAATATGATTGACGACACGATCCTGAATATGAAATCCAATATTGATCAGAAACTGACAGTAGAGGATATGGCACGTACGCACAGCCTTTCTTCGTCACATTTCTCCAGTTTGTTCAGAAAGGGAACCGGAATGTCTCCTATTGATTATTTTATTCATTTAAAGATGCAGAAGGCCTGCCAGCTTTTATACTCTTATGATGCCATGATTAAAACTGTAGCAATGGACCTTGGCTATGATGATCAGTATTATTTTTCGAGGATATTTAAGAAATATATGGGGATGTCCCCCGAACAATATCGCCTGACCTCAAAAAAAGGAGCCTGATATCAGGGGTTCTTATAATGACATTAATCCATATGCTTATTCTGCTAAAGGCCATCGCACGTTTTCAGAGCCCATAATGTTGGCGCAACTGGATGTAGGGTTAACGTTCCCTTTAATGCACCTTCTGTTAAATTCTGCGGGTGTCTGTGGCCAAGCCATAGTCGGGTGGCTCCTTTGCGTACATATTGAATGGTGTATGGTTTTTATTGCCCAGCGGGATACTAATGTCAACCGCCGGAGGAAAAAAAGACAAGGTCAGGGTAGACATAAAAATAAGGTACTTCATGTTTATGGATATATAAAAGCCAGGTCAGAGCACAACAGTTAGGATAGGGTAGTATTATTGTTTGGGACTAACAATATTTGAACAAGGTAGTAACAGGGTCTTAACAGGGTGATAACAGGCTCGTTGATATAATTATTACATAATTAAAACATAATTTTAATATATATAACCCGTTGGCGGAATTAAATATACTCCAATAGGTTGAGAGTTTTAATCTCATTTGAAATATAAATTTTATAAACTATAAAATTGATATTAAAATGGAAGAAGAAAATTACTATGTTCCTAGCAGGGAAATACTGGAAAAATATGGATTGACATTGTCTCCAAAATATAAAGATAGTTGGTATGATATGTCTCTTGGATGGATTCATTATACAATCATGCTAGATCTTAATTGGATTGAGATCGGGGAATATCTGGGAAAATATATTGAAGATTCCATAGTTAATACAGATAGATGGCTGGTCTTTAGAATGGAATGTTTTAATGATCAGGATTTGGAATTCTACCTATCTAGGATTCCAAATCTGAAACGTCACGTCTAATATCACTGATTGAATTCCTCTTGCATAAATTGAATATATCTTTTCGTTCTTCCTTAGTTAATCTAATGGATATGTTATTGATTTTATTATGATTCTGTTTTGGATTTTTAATAAGCTTGGGCACATTAATCTGATAAAATATGTAAATTTCTTCTGTGAGCCGCCATAACTCATTCCAGTCATCATTTTCATATTCCAGTTCACTCAACTTCAAAATGTAATGTTTTAGCGTTTTAATTATTTCCATATGTCAAGGTAAATATTGTCCGGGCAAATTATTCAAAAATTAATTAACTTTGAATAAGTTTTAAAAAAGCGAACTCGTTTCAGATCACCGAACTGTCGAAAATTTCAATATCTGAACACATAACGAGGAATGATGTATCGTATGCTATGGCGTGGGGTATTCACTCTTTATGTGCGCAATTCGACAGGCGCGGTGATCGGTGAGGCCCCGCGCTTTTTATTAGGGATAATCCATGTTGGGGGCCGTGGTACTAATAAAACCAACAAACCAATGAAATTATTAATTGCTTTACTGATGGTGTGCACTATGCTTAGCTGTACTAGTCAAAAAAAAGTTTTGGATTCCTGGATGGGTAGCACAAAACAAAACATAATAATGTCCTGGGGGCCACCTCAACGTACAGATAGCGATGGGAATAATGGAGAAGTCCTTGTGTATTCTAAACAAGTTTACATGCCTAATCTGTCTGTTAATTACTGGGATTATACAATGATATATGTAAATGATTTGGGAAAGATATATCATTGGAAAACTTCTAAACAGTCAATAGCTCCCACACAAATAGATGTCAGATTTGTTAATCCATGAAATGGCTAATTTTATGTGTAATTATGGCTGCCGTTATTACAGCACATGCACAAGAAGAGAAAGTTAATAGATTTCGAACAGAATCCGTAGCTACCAAGTTTTACAACAAAGAAAAAAAGTGGACACGATGGCAAGACTTGCCAAATAGCAAGAACGTCCTTTTGACTTTTGATGGAGTTAAAAATAACCTAACTGTTTTTTCACCAAAAAAAATGACGTTCTATTTCACTACTATAACGAAAGATATAGAGTTAGAGGATGACAATGTAAGATTGACAGAATTCAATTGCATTGATATGGATGGTGGGGAATATACAGGGACACAAATTATTCATAATGGCGTTTATAACTTATATCTACAGCAATCAAATTTTGAAATGAGATTTATCTTCAGGAAAATTTAGCTCAGTGCATATTTAATCTGTCCTACTGGTTTTGCTCGGATAAACTTATTGATCCATTGCAGTACTGTCATGCCCAGAACTTTTGATAAGATCCTTGTCTTATATCCAAGGAATTGCTTAGCATAATTGCGTTGGATCATAAACTGATCGCAGAGCTGCGAGAATACAGTTTCAATTCTCTTCCGGATATTTCTTAAAGGTTTGATCACTTTGACCTTTGTTAGTTGATTAGACCTAGACGGGACTTCAAGTAATATATTTGATTTTTCCATGAGTTCTTTTTTTAATGCAGCAGCAATATAACCTCTATCGCCTGTTACAATGCAATTCTTAAGCTCGTCTTTGATTTCTTTTAGATAGGAGATATCATGAGTTGATGCGTTTGTTATATTGAGACACTGGATAACACCTACAGGCGAGCATACTGCATGTAATTTGTAGCCATAAAAATATTTATTCTGAGAAGCGCAGAATCCTTTTGATGGTTTAGTATATTCTTCGTGTTTACCCATTTTATTCCTTTTTTCTCTGGATAATTTGCATATCTCCATTGGCATGGAATCGATGGCATATACATCAGTTATTTCATTTAATATGTCTGCTATCTTTTGCCGGACCTTTTCCATCACCTCAAATAGGCCTTTTCTTCTGTCGTTATATTGCCTTCGGCTTAAGATGTTTGGAAAATCTTTCTTGTAATCGGTATTGAGTTTATGAAAGAGGTAATTTTCACTATCTATTGAAAGGGCTTCTGCTACTATAGATAATGCTATTACTTCAATATCTGAAAATTTTGGCTTAGGACCTGGCCGTAGAAGATTTCCGGATACGGGGATATCTGTGCCCAGAATATCCTTCAGGACATGCATGATTTTGTCAAAACAGGACTTAATGCAATGCATGGAATTTTGTTTATACCTAAACTTTTCCGTACTTTGCAGTACAGAAATAGCAAGGCTATTCAGCTTCATAGCTGTTACTTTGTTACTTTGGTATTTAAAAGCCCTGTTGGTCCGGCAAGATTAGACAGGGTTTTTTATTTTAAAAAACTTATGAACAAACGTTATGTAAATCTGAAACGTATTGTTGTTTTAGGGTTATTAAATCATCATTGAAAAATTTAGTCAATCCATAATAAAAAACTCCATTATACTGAATGCGGCCAATTGTTCCTTCTTTAAAAAGCGAGGATAACGAAATATTTATTTTGTTTTTGATTTCAGAAGTAATGTCAACTTTATGTTTGAATGCAATGCATTTGTAAACACCAGCTCCGCTTTTGAGAAAATATATCTTATTTGCTGCGTCTATTTCAAGGCACCATTTTATAGAATCGCGCCATTTTATTTTAACAACTGGACGTTTACTTTTAATTACGAATAGTTGTGCCTGCAGATCAATAATCCTGGATTCTTTTTCAGATATTTCTTTACTGATTTGATCTATCTGAAGGGCTATAGGATCATTTTCAATTTCCTTCTCGGTAGCTGCTATGATATCGGGTGAAATTGCTTTGTCGCAAATCATATTAGTAATTTTAATCAAAAGTACTAATATTAGATGTTTGATAAATATATGAATGAGTAAAAGTTTTCCACAAATAAAAGTATTTAGGAAAAAAAACTATTTACTTTAATTAATTCCGCCAATAGGTTATATATAATATATATTTATACTGCAATCATCAGGCTGGAAAGGTAAAAGGAAGGAGCAGGAGATTAGCGTTAAATATACAAAAAATGGCAAGAATAAAAAATGGGATTTTAGGCGCATTTAGCGGTAAGGCGGGAGCCGTAGTTGGCTATATGATTGGTGATGAAGCGTACATGCGTGGTTTGCCGCGTAAAAAACATATACGGATGCGGAGCGGCTGAACCAGAAGAAATTTAAACTCGTACAGGATTATCTGGAAGATTTAAAAAGCCTGCTGAAGGTTGGCTTTAAAAACTATTATACTAAAACGGGTGGATTCAGAGCTGCGGTGGCTTATACCCGAAAAGTAGCCCTGGTTTCTGATGATGCGGGGTTTTATATCGATCCTGCTTTGTTCAGGTTCAGTGGGGGTGACCTGCCGGGTGCGGTCGATCCTGCGGTAACGCTTGTTGAGCCGCTCCAAATGCGTATCGACTGGAATGCGGCTGACCTGCCTTATCAGATCAAGTCAGATCAGCTAATGCTGCTCATCTATGATGCGGTTGCCTATAAGAGTAAATCACTGATATTTGATGGCCCTTTTCGCAGAGATGGTACGCTGACGGTTGAACTGCCCGAATATTTTAAAGGGCAGGAAGTGGATGTGTATATTGGCTTTATAGCGGCCGACAGGAGCAGGCAGTCGGACAGTCAGTATTTGGGCAGGCACAGTGTGCCTGCGTAGGGATAACACTAATCAGCTCAGGTGAAGTATTCTTTAGAAATACAGCAACATGTCACTTCATGTTAAGTATAGGAATATTGCCTTATCCGTTTATATTATATACACGCCCAGTGCCAATACTGCGGGCATTACGTAATTTGTGAGTAATTCATTTTGTTAGCCATCGGCTCGCGCTGCAGATTTAAATAAATAATAATGATATTAAAATTCGCGTTAATTACTGACATTTTTCTAAAAGACTGGCAGATTTTTAATTATTTTCCGTTATTTATGATGTTTGTTGAAAAAATATTTTGTAATTAACAAATTAATAGTTAACTATGTTTCAATGAATCTATCATAGAACGCTCAGCTCTCTGCTAAGATTTCATAACCTAAATTTTCCTAAACGAAGAAGAAAGAACATGCTGCTTTTGTGGTGTGTATGGTGATATATTTTGAAATTTTAGTATATGTCAAAAGCAATAAAACATGCTGTAAAGATTGATTCATTTCATTTTCTCTGCTGCAAAAGATTGAGGAGTTGACGCTGTATTTGATTGAAAACAAAAGTAATTCACCTAATTATATATCAGAACAATGAAAAGAATATTATTCGCAATCTCGACTTTCCTTTTTTTTTAACTGTAAAAGCGCAGACACCAAAACAAGTAGTCAATACTACTGGTGTAAAATATGTTTATGTCGGGAGCTTAACAGCAGAGAGCACTTCTTCTTCTAATTCACAAAAAATAATCATAAAAATCTTGGGAGGATCCTGGTTTTCGGATTCGAACGGAGAAACCAATTATTATATCTCTAACAGGGGTGGGCTCAGCATTAGACAAGTGAGTCTTGGAGCTTCTGTCGGAGGCTTGTTGGTGCTAAAAGCTTACCAAAATGGTAATAATACAGATTTTTATATTGTTCCTGATGCGGGTAACTATAGTTCTTTTGCAATAACCTCCTATTCTTACGGTTATACGCTTACACCTCAATTTATTAACATTACTGAACAGACTACCCTTCCAAGTGGGACAGATATCACTTCAACAATGTCAATTATACCGATAACTGTCACTGATGGTGAGGGCAGGGTAGGTATTGGCACAGCTACACCTGCCGAAGCGCTTTCTGTTAATGGAAAAATTAGATCAAAGGAAATCAAGGTTGAAACTAATGGATGGTCTGATTTTGTTTTTGCAAAAGACTACGTGCTACCCACGCTTCAGGAAACCGAGAAGCATATTAAAGAGAAAGGTCATTTGTCGGGGATTCCTTCCGCTGCGGAAGTGGAGAAGAATGGGATTGAACTGGGGGATATGAATAAGAAGCTATTGCAGAAGATTGAGGAGCTGACACTGTATTTGATTGAGATGAAGAAGGAGAATGAAGTACAAAATAAGGCTATCAGTTCGCTAAAAACGTCTAATGAAGTGCTCATTTCAAGATTTAAATCCATTCAATCTAATAAATAATTGTATGAAAAGAATATTTTTAACCTTTCTATGTGGCTTGCCAATCACCTATGCTTTCTCACAAACTAATACTTTTCCAACGACAGGAAGTGCAGGTATAGGGACACTTACGCCGGAGAGTTTTCTTCATGTTATTGGTGCTTCAGGTTCGACCGCCGAGTTAAAAGCAGATCATTATTTTAACAATTTTGGCGCTTCAACCTTGCAGATGAGGAAATCCAGGGGAACTAAGGCCTCGCCTGTTATAGTGGCTGATGGCGATTATATTGGCAGCTTGGAAACCTGGGGATATGCTGGTACTGCGTTTCGCAGGAACAGTTATATTGGTTCATTTGTAAATGGTACCCCCACTGCCACGGGAATTCCAACCGATTTGATTTTTGCAACAAGCTCAGGAGGTAACGATGCCCTGGAAGGAATGCGTCTTGACAAAAATGGCAACCTGGGTATTGGGACATCTGCACCAACAGAAAAGCTATCCGTAAAGGGCAAGATTAGAGCCCAAGAGATCAAGGTAGAAATAAATAATTGGCCAGACTTTGTGTTTGCAAAGGACTACAAGCTTCTTACACTTCAGGAAACGGAAAAACACATTAAAGAGAAAGGCCATCTACCGGGGATTCCATCTGCTGCGGAAGTGGAAAAGAATGGGATAGAGCTGGGTGATATGAACAAAAAACTGCTGCAGAAGATCGAGGAGCTGACGCTATATCTGATTGAGCAGAATAGATTCATAGTAAGTCAGGAAAAGAGAATTGTCGAGTTAGAAAAACGAAAATAAGTATGAAAAGACTGGGTTTTTTATTGGGGATGTTAGTATACTGCCTGGCGGTGTGCGGACAAAACATCGTCGGTGTAAATGAATTTACCGGGACAGTTAATGCAGCAATACCGCTGTACTCCATACAAAGCGGTGGTGTTTCACTACCGGTAAGTTTATTTCACAGCGGCACAGGCGTACGGATCAAGGATGTGGAAGGCACAGCCGGAATGAACTGGTATTTAAGTGCCGGCGGAAAGATCAGCAGGCACTTAAGGGACCTGCCGGACGATTGTAAAAAGAACTATAAGAACCAGGAGAGACTAGGCTGGCTGCATATTCCCAATACCGGCACCAACTGGACCAAGATCGGCAATTTTACCATAGCTAATGATGGCAGCCAGGCAAATTGCACAGATGAAACTGCCGATATCAATTACATTAACACCAATTTTAATGATCTCTCCGATACGGAGCCGGATATTTTTAATGTCAGCGCGCCTGGTTTATCCTGTCAGCTCATGTTTGACAACAACAGGATCATTCGAACGATGCCTTATATGAACATTAAAGTTTCCTATGTGCTGGACACAACCGGGCGCATCAATTCCTTTACGATCATCAATGATCGGGGGATAAAGTATGAGTTTGCTAATGCACAAATGATGTCGAGAGGCACTTATACGACTAAACCTGATAGTGTTAAGTTTTTTAAAAGAACTTACGAACAGTATATAGCACGCCCCGACGGCTCTCCTATAACGTACTCGCCCGGTATCGAATATAATAGTGCCTGGGACCTCACCAGGATCAGTGACCCGAACGGGAATTTTATAAAATTAGGATATATAGTTGATGCAGTTATGGAACCTGGTGATGATGATAACAATCTTTATGAAAATTCGGTTGACTCAGTTAACCTGGTTAGAGGAACTGCGGGTAATACCTTTAAAAGATCGTTTCAATATAAGCTATATACCAAACAGCTTCCCTGGCATTTAAACTACATCACTTTTGGGCATGGCCCGGTCACACAGGATTCACTGAAATTTGAGATAAGCAAGACCTATTCCGGTGTCAGGATCATTAAAAAAATAACAGGTTTTGGGAAACAGTATGATTTTACTTACGCCAGGGCGTATCATAAATCATACCTGAAAACGGTTTCCATACCGGAAGATGGCTGTATACAACGCCCGCAATATGAATTTGATTATAATGGGCTGACCGCAGATCCTGATTCAGCAGGCAAGTATGATATAGACATTCCGGATTCTACCTCACGGAGGATGGACCAATGGGGCTATTTTAATAACAGTACGGATACCACTCTAACGCCGCAACTCTATGTAAACCCATCCAATACATCACTGGAAAGATATCGTTCAGTTAACCCGGGCGGTTCCTTATCCAGCTATACCCAGTTATTGGCCGGCAGCACCAGGAGAACAGATACCACTGCGGTTCTATTGGGTGCTTTAAGTAAGATCAACTATAGGGAAGGCGGGTACACCACTCTGGCTTACGAATCCAACAGATTTTATGATCCAACGGCTGGCACAGTGGTCTTCGGTGGCGGGATACGAATAAAAAGCATCACTGATTATGACGGACTGAATGTGGCAAATAATATCGTAAGAACATACAGCTATATTAACCCAACGACAAGCCTGTCCAGCGGAAAAATAATTTCTATGCCGGTCTATGCCTTTACCACAACCTATTCTGGTTCGGGGAGTACGCTGGACAAGTGGAACTATTCCACGATGCGGTCGGAAGACAATCTTTCCGAAGAAAACAATGGTGTGATCTACAGCCACGTCCGGGTAAGCCAAAATGGTGCGGGCAGCACTTTATACGAATTTAAAACACCGGCGACCAACTGGGATGCCAGTGCATCGCCGGACTGGGCACCGACCATGACCTACCTGGCGCGTACCAATTGCCCGACCACGAATTTTGCCGCCAATCAGGAAGACACCTATCCCTTTGCACCTAATATTGATTTTGATTTCGAGCGCGGCCTGATCAGTAAGATGACAGCCTATAGCGGTGTGTCTCCGTTTAACGCGGTTACTGAAACATCTTTTACCTACACCCGTTCGGGTTCACCGTTCGTCATCGAGGCTTTCAGGTGGGAAAATAATGGCACATCCAAAGCCTATGCTAAATATAAAGTATTCACATCGGTCAGCGAACAAACTACCCAGCAGATTAAGAAACTGTATGACCTTCAAAACCCAACGCAGGCGCAGCAATCTACGGTGAACAGTTACTATACCGGAACCACCCATAAACTGATGACCAGGCAAGAGACCACAGTGAGTGATGGAAGTACGGTCAATACCTATACTAAATATACTAAAGATTACACGGTTACACCAGGAATAGATTCAACAATCAACGCCATCTACCGTTTGCAACAACTCAATATCAACACGCCTGTGGAAAGCTATACACAAGTGACGCGTAGCGGTGTAGCCAAAACAATTGGTGCAGGCTTGACCAGGTTTAAAACATTTAACCCAACAGGTAGCGCTTACATGATCCTGCCCGCGCAGCAATTAAAGTTTACCTCCGTTGATGGCGTTACTGATTTTACGCCATCAACCATATCCGGAACATTTACCAACGATTCACGGTATATCGTCTTGAGCAACAACCAGGCCTATGACTTTTGCGGCGCACCGCTAAGCAGCGACAACAACAGGAAAGGTGTTGGTACGGTAATTATCGACCATAAAACAGGCAGTACGGTAGCGGCCATATCCAATGCGAAATATAATGAGATCGGCTATAATGATTTTAACAGCGATATAACCGATGTGAAATTTACCAAGGCAACTTATTCATACAGCACCAATAGCCGCAGCGGGCAATATGCCCTGTCGTTAGCGGC
>NZ_DATHGC010000356.1:0-3047 GCF_035317785.1 Pedobacter sp.
TTTCGGGCTCAATAAGAAAAAGGGTGGCGGGATTTTTGGCGAACGTGTTGTAATACTAAATAATTTTGTATTAAATACGCCACGTTCCGAGCAAACCTATCAGGGCCCCGAGCAGGTGATCCTTCCCAATGCCGATAACATGGATAATCAATACTGGCAGCATAGCCGACCCGACTCGCTGAAATCCTCGGAGGATCATATATACCATGACATCGACAGCTTGCAAACAATCCCATCGTTTCGACGGACTATGAAACTGTTGACGTTTTTGTTGGCAGGTTATTATGATTTCGGCCTATTCGAAATGGGGCCCGCAAACACCTTTTACAATTTTAATCCGGTGGAAGGTTTTCGTCTCCGTCTTGGGGGACGGACCACACCGGAACTTAGTAAGCGGTATTATTTTGAAACGTATGGCGCTTACGGCTTTAAAGACCAAAAGTGGAAATATTTTCTGAGTTCCACTTATTCCCTGAATAATAAATCGATCTATTCTTTTCCGCAGGAATATCTCAGGGCGAGTTTTCAGCATGACACCAAAATTCCCGGTCAGGAACTCCAATTCGTACAGGAAGATAACTTTTTTCTTTCTTTTAAACGGGGTATAAATGAAACCTGGCTATATAATGATATTTTCCGGTTTGATTATGTGCATGAATACCCGAATCATTTTTCCTATAAGTTCGAGTTGCAACAATGGAACCAGCACCCCGCAGGTTTCCTGCATTTTGAAAACAATGAAAATGGGCAGGTCAATGCTGTCGAAAGATTAAAGACGACACAATTGTCGTTAGAGTTAAGGTATGCACCCAAGGAAAAGTTCTACCAGGGAAAGCTCTACAGGACGCCGATCCCCGATAAATATCCGATCTTTACGCTGCGCTACCAGCAGGGCATCAAAGATTTTTTAGGCGGACAATACAGTTTTGAAAATCTTACCGGAAACATTACCAAAAGATTCTATCTGTCTCAATTGGGGTATGCTGATGTTAGCGCTGAAGGGGGATATATGTGGGGGAAAGTTCCTTTCCCCTTACTTGACATTGCCCATGCCAATCAAACCTATGCGCTGCAACTACAATCCTATAATTTAATGAACTTCTTAGAGTTTGTAAATGATCGCTATGCAGCAATTAACATAGATCAAAACTTTAATGGCTTTATCTTCAATAAGGTACCATTATTAAAAAAGTTAAAATGGCGGGAAGTAATATCATTTAAGGCCCTATGGGGCGGGTTAAGATCTGAAAATAACCCTGCGAATGATCCTGCGTTACTTAGTTTTCCAAAAAATTCTGCAGGAATTCCAACTACGTTTACTTTAAATAATGGTCCTTATACGGAAGGGAGTATAGGGATCGCCAATATCTTCAAAGTTTTACGGTTAGATTTTGTGGAACGATTCAGCTATCTGAACCATCCGGAAGTGCCTAAACATGGCATCAGGGCCTTGGTCATCCTTCAGTTTTAACTCCTTTTTCAGGCTTTGAGACCTGGAAAAGACATGTTATTGAATTCCAAATCATGATTTTCATTCTTAGCTGATTGTTGAAATGTCATCAATATATCGTAAATGTCCGAAATAGGAACAATAAAAAGACAATTATTTTTCTCCAAAATCCTGAATGTCAATTCATTGCGAATTGGTATGGGAGTGGCATTATTCCCTGCAAACAACAACAAATAATTAACCATTTAGCTAAAAAAAGATGTCAAAGAAAGTCGCAGAACAGCTTGTTGATATGATCCTTCAAGCAGGGATCAAACGGATTTACGCCATAACCGGGGATAGCCTTAACGAATTGAATGACGCCGTGAGGAGAAATCCGGCGCTCGAATGGATACATGTCCGGAACGAAGAAGCAGGCGCATTTGCTGCGGCAGCGGATGCACAGTTATCCGGGATTGCCTGTTGTGCAGGCAGCAGCGGCCCTGGCCACGTTCATTTGGTCAATGGTCTTTATGACGCGCATCGGTCAGGGGCGCCGGTTTTAGCCATCGCCTCCACCTGTGCAACCAAAGAATTCGGCAGTACGTATTTTCAGGAGACAAACGTTATCAAATTATTTGACGACTGCAGTTATTATACCCAGGTGGCAGCCAATGCAAAACAATTGCCGCGGATGGCACAGGCTGCAATACAAACAGCTGTTCAGCGCAAAGGGGTTGCAGTAATTGGATTTCCCGGAGATGTAGCTGGTGAACCGGCAGTCGAAATTGATTCATCGACGAAAAATTTCTTCTGCAAGTCAAATGTAACCCCTGTAAAAGAAGAACTTGACGCATTGGCAGCACTCATCAATCGCCACCATAGAATTTGCATTTTCGGCGGGATCGGTTGTGCGGATGCGCACGATGAAGTTGTGGAATTGGCGGCCCTGCTGAAAGCACCAGTCGGTTATTCTTTCAGGGGAAAAATGAGCCTGCAATATGACAATCCTTACGAAGTTGGTATGACCGGATTGCTTGGTTTACCCGCAGCCTATCATAGCATGCACGAAAGCGATCTGGTAATCTTGCTGGGTACAGATTTTCCATATACCCCATTCTATCCCCAGGGCAAAAATATTGTTCAAATTGACCTGAAATCTGAAAACCTCGGCAGAAGGGCAAAGCTGACGATGGGGCTGCACGGTGATATCAAATCTACCGTAAAAGCGCTCATCCCGTTATTAAAGGAAAAGGCTGACCGAAGCTTTCTTGATGCCCAGCTCCATATTCATGCGAAAGTTAAAGGGCATCTTCAGACCTATGTTGAAACCCTGGGAAAAGTTGATGCGATCCATCCTGAAGCAGCGGCTGCCTTTCTGGATAAATTCGCTTCCGAAGATGCCATTTTTACCTGTGACACAGGCATGTGCAATGTATGGAGCGCCCGCTACATCAAGGCAAACGGCAAACGCGATATGATCGGTTCTTTTATCCATGGCTCCATGGCCAATGCTATGCCCCATGCCATGGGTGCTGCTTTGGCTTGCCCGAACCGCCAGGTAGTCGCGATGTGCGGCGACGGGGGAATCTCGATGTTGCTCGGTGACCTTGCCACA
>NZ_DATHGC010000357.1:0-11643 GCF_035317785.1 Pedobacter sp.
GGGTATCGTAAATTATCATTACTAAGTACGCTGCCCCAACCAGCAGGATTAGCCCGGCTATGATGATGAAAGTCAGTTGCATAGCGTCCGGCTTATGACTGGTGTAATAATTACCAAACATCCATAACACAGCATAATGCGTCATGTATAAGGGGTAAGAGATCTGCCCCGAAAATATGCAAACCTTTTTTAAGCCAGGGCTTAGCGTGGCCCCTGCGCCCAAAGCGATCAGCAGAGGAAAGTAAAACAGCACTATTAAAGGTTCAGAGATCCAGTTCCATTTGGAGAATGGGATGATAAAGGCCAGGAACAATAATATGGCTATGCCGGCAAATCCCAGCCTGTTTTTGATGATCCAGTTGGAACGGTAAATCAGCAGCCCTGCCAGAAAGGAATACGATATCCGGGCGCCTCCGTCCCAAAAAGTCGGGCCGCTCCAGCCGCCCAGTAAATTGTCGGAACGGTAAGCTACCCAGCAAATTGCCAGCGCCGAGATTATGGTGAGCAGCAGCAGGTAGCTGCGTCTGATCTTATAAAGTACAAATGCGTAAACGATATTGGCGATATACTCCCAGAATAAAGACCAGGATGGCGCATTGAAGCTGAACAGGTTAAATCCACGGTCCTCTATTACAGGCAAGGGGATAAGCAGCAGCGAACAAAAAAATGCCAGGATGATCTTAGCAGTGCTGTACAATTCGGGATGGCCGCCAAACGGGTCGAACAAAAATACCAGCAGGCCTAACACCGAGCCTGCTATAACCAGCGGGTGCAGCCTGATGATCCTCGATTTAAAAAATTCGAAAACGCCCATTTTTGCGATACGATCGTCATAGGCGTATCCGATCACAAATCCCGAAAGACAGAAGAAAAAATCGACAGCTAAAAAGCCGTGCCCGATAAAGTTCTTGCTGGCATCGGTGTAAACCCATTCCATAAAATGAAAGATTACAACAGCCAGGGCGGCGACGCCTCTTAATCCGTCAAGAATGTTGAAATGCTGTTTTGTTTGCAGAATTGTCGCGGAGGGTTTGTTCGTATCCATTTAGTGTGTATCCAATTCGGGTAAATTATCTAAAATATCCCTAATTTTTAGAATGCAGCCCTAATTTGTTTCCCTCGGTGTCGATAAATAATGCGAAGTATCCCATTTCAGGGCTAATGATTGTTTTCGGTACAATTATCTTTCCTCCGTTTTGTTCTATTTTATCCAATGCTGATTGTAAATCGTTTCCTGCATTCAGGTAAACAACTGCACCATCTGTTGCAGGCTTGTAGTCGTTGCCTTTTGCGAGTACAACATTCACCGTTTCTCCGTCGCTTGGCAATACGCCCATTTGTACACCGTCCATTTCCATCTCTTCAATGCTGACCTCTAAAATTGTCTGATAAAATGCAATTGCTCTTGACAGGTCGGTAACAGGAATTTCTATTATTGAAGCTAAATTTTTCATGTTATTCTTGGTTTGATTTGCAGTTTTGTTTGCTTTTTCTGTTTGTGAGTTGGCGTTGGGTGCATTCCTGCAAGCCGTAAATCCAATGCCCGTGAAAAGCATTGCAACTAGTATTGTCTTTTTCATTTCCTTTCTGTTTAAGATTGACAATACAAAATTACTATACCGGCTAAGGATAAAATTGTACAAACGCGACAGATTAATCTTCTGTGTAAAAAACAGAAGACAGCAGCATCTTATCATTCTGTAAAAAATCTTTGGGATTTATTCCCGTAAATTCCTTAAAGTCCCTGTTAAAATGTGCCTGGTCGTAATACTCACTTTCGTAAGCAATTTGAGTCAGACTTTCGGATTGCTGGTTAAGCAATAGCTTTAAGGCGGCCTGTAGCCGGATAACCTTGCTTAGTTGTTTTGGACTAATGCCTATTTGGTTCACAAATTTCCTTTCCAGTTGCCTTCTTTTAGTTAAGTCTTCTTTAAGTATGCTATTTATTGAAGTGTTGCCTTTTGTTTCCAGCATTGTATCAACGGTTAGTTTCACGACGCTGTCAATGGTTCTTTTGTTTTTAAACTTCCCCAAAAGAAAATTTTCTACGATTTCTATTCGCGCTTTGGTGTGCGTCGCCTGAATGATTTTTTGTGCCAATTCTCTGGCAGTTTTTTCTCCGAATAGCTGTTCTATTGGCGTTTCTTTGTTTGCCAGATCTTTTATGGGTCTTGTTACGAAGTTTGCAAAGCCAAAAGGGTAAAAGCGAGCTGCAAAACAGTGAACGTAACCTGTTGGTTCAATTATAAATGGCTCTGTAATTTGTCCAACTACTATTGCGCGAGGCTGCACGATAAATTCATTTTCGGAAGTATACCGTTTTATGTCATCACCCAGAATGAATATCATTTCAATGCAGCCATCAGGTACGATGCGTTGTCTTTGTGCATTAGTTTCAGCAGGGACTTCCAGAGTCCAGTAACATTTAACCAGGGATTCTAAGTCTGGATGCGATTGAAATGTTTGATAGTTCATTGATCGGACGTCGTTTGTATGCAACTGGCATTAGTTTGTCTTAACCAGTGGCTTTTTTGGGATTTGTTTTTCCCTTTCGGAAGTATGGTAGACAAATGAGGCAATGATAGTGGCGGATTTTTTGAGGTCATCTTCAACCAGTCTGTCGTAGGTATCCTGATTTGAATGATGAGTGCGTGTGTTGTAGTCCATAGGGTCCTGGATAAACTGGAACCCGGGAATCCCGGCGGCGTCAAAAGAGAGGTGGTCGGTTCCGCCTGTATTGTTTATGGTAATGGTCCCGGCACCGAGATCATTGAAGGGGCCTAGCCATTCTTTGAAAATAGGACGTGCTGCTTCATTGCCCTGCAAATAAATACCCCTGACCGTACCTGTACCATTGTCGAGGTTGTAGTAGGCGCTCACTTTTTCGTTTTCCTTTGTCTTTGGATCACCAAAGTGTTTGGCAACATATCCCCGGGAGCCATATATGCCTTGTTCTTCTCCGCTCCATAAGACTATTCTTATCGTCCTTTTTGGTTTAAAATCTATGGTCTTAAGGATGCGCATTACTTCCATCATCACGGCAGCTCCCGCGGCGTTGTCTGTAGCGCCGGTCGCTGAATGCCAGGAGTCATAGTGACCCCCGATCATTACGACTTCATCTCTGAGTTCTTTATCTGTTCCGGGAATTTCAGCAATCACATTGTAGCCGTTGGGATCCTGGTCATAGAAGGAAGTCTTAATTTCAGCTTCTATCTCTACCTTCTGACCGGCCCGCAGCAGCCTTAAGATGTGCAGAAAATCTTCTGCGGATACTTCGAGTTCGGGAGACACGGGTTTGGCGTCCAATGCATAGGAGGCGCCGTTGCTGGTAAAGAATGTGCCATAGCTGCCCCGTGCATAAGTCAGGATCAGTCCTGCTTTTTCTTCTGTAAGCATGGCACTGATGGCTGCACGTACAGCTCTTATCTTCATCATTTGCGCCCGCATATTGTTATCGCCGGCAGGACGGGGTCTTTGGGTTTCGGTGGTGGCCTGGTCCATTTTATTTAAGGCAGAGTCGGTATGCCTGACTGCATCAGGTTTATAAGTATTTTGGAGGGGCTGCAGTGTCATCTGGTCAAACATTACAATTTTTCCCGACAGTTTGCCTTTATATTTATCGAGGTCGGTAACTGTATCGGCCTTAATGAGGATCACTTCAGACCTGATCAATCCGTTGGTTCCAGGGGTCCAGGCTTTTGGTGATGCGATAATGGGATGATAGTAAGGGACGGTTGTGGCCGCATAATACTTGTCAACCTGCCAGCCTTTACCAAATTTTCCCCATGATTCGAGCTGCACATTTTTCAATCCCCATTCAGTGAACTGCTTCATCGCCCAGTCCTGTGCCCTTTTTAGGCCGGGTGAGTTGGAAAGTCTCGGGCCGGCGACATCTGTGATTTGAAATGCAATATCCATTACCCTGGAATGATCCAGGCCTTCTTTCCGAATTCTTTGAACGGCTTGCAGGTCTGCTTTGTCCTGGGCTGCAAGCGGCAGACCCAATCCGAAGAGGAGGACAATTAGGGTAGAAATTTTTATCATGTGATTTGGGTTGGTCTTCAAAGCGGAATTTACGCTAAATATCAGTTAAATAAAAATGGCAGGAATCCTCCTGCCAAATCTTAACTATTAACTAAAACTAAACTTTCTTTGATGAGTATCAGTACCACTTCCTTGAAGCTGGTCCGCTTTTTATTTTGTAAACAGGCTGGTTACCTTTGAGACGGTGACTTTGGAAGGCGACGATTTCATGGCAACTTCTTCATTCTGATTATTTGTATTGCTGGTGGCGAATGTCAACAACATCATTACAAAGACAGGAACCAGCAGTAATAAAAATGGCGATACATTGGTTAACTTTTTCATGATTGTATATTTTGTTTTAAGCGTTAAGGTTGACGATTTCATAATTGATTCTGTTTTTCCGGTATTATTGTGTTTTTTGTTCTCAAGAGCTCGCTACGCTCGGTTTGATGAAACAAATAGAATCATAAAAAAAAACCTGCTAAAATCTTTTAGACCAAGCGTATATTATTCTAGATAAACGCCTAAAAACGATAGTTTTGTAATTGATTGTTTTATTTGTCGGTTTGGTAGAAGAAAAATGCCAGTTCGTCGAATGTAAGGTCCCGGAATGGCTGGATTATTTTATTTTGGATAGATGAATATTAATTGGAATGAAGAATAAGAGGCCTTTTATTGTCCATGTTATTTTTTGGTTGCTTATTGGCCTCATCTTAACTATACAGGTGATTTTCAACAGGCGGTCTTTCAGTTTGCAGGAACTGGCCATCATCTATGGATATTCCGGGCTGGTCAATATCTCCATCTTTTACATCAATTATACTTTACTGATACCACTGCTGGTCAAGGAGCAGAAAAGATACGGCCTTTATATTGTATCTATCATGCTTTTAATAGTGGTCATGTGTATCATCAAGACCGTCGCTGCGAGTTTGAATCCTGAGGTCATTTTGTCTTATACCAGCGAAAAAGGAACGCTGGAGTACAGTTCGATAGCCAGGTATGCGGCGGAATCCCTGTTCTTTTCCGGTTTTTTTGTTGTAGTAAGCGCGCTGCCGAAATTTGCGATCGACTGGTTTGGTAATGAACGTGTACAGCGAAACCTGGAAATGGAGCGTAAAGAAATGGAGCTGCAATTTCTGAAATCACAGCTGAATCCTCATTTTCTGTTCAACTCCCTGAACAATATTTATTCGCTGGCCTATCAAAAATCAGATAAGACGGCGGATGCCATATTAAAGCTTTCGGAAATCATGCGGTACATGATCTATGAGAGCAATGACCGCTGGGTGTCTTTAAGCAAGGAAATAGAATATGTGCAAAGCTTCATAGAATTGCAAAAACTGCGGTTTAAAAATGGTGCTGCTGTTGAGTTTACAATGAATGGTGAAATAGATGATCAGCAGATCGTGCCATTGATATTGATCTCCTTTGTTGAAAATGCTTTTAAACACGGAGTGGCTAATGACCCCAGCAATCCCATCAAAATAAACATCATTGCTAATCAGAAGATACTGCATTTCAGTATCACCAATAAAAAGAATAAATACAATAAAGATGAGATGGGCGGGGTAGGCTTAAACAATGTGGAGCGCCGTTTGCAATTGCTTTATCCCGACAGGTATAAATTAAATATTGTAAATTCGGCTACCCATTATACCAGTGAATTAATGCTTGATATATGACAAAGTTAAGATGTATTGCAGTTGACGATGAACCTTTAGCGCTGGACATTATTGAAGATTATGTTTCGAAGGTTCCCTTTCTGGAACTGGTTAAAAGAACAGAAAATGCAATTGAGGCTTTACAACTGGTGCAGGCCGGCGGTATTGATCTTGTGTTTTTGGACATCCAGATGCCGGAGCTTACCGGGATACAGTTTTTGAAAATTGCCAATTCCAAGGCGCATTATATATTGACCACAGCCTACTCTCAGTATGCTTTGGAAAGTTACGACCTCAATGTTTCTGACTATTTACTGAAACCCATTGCCTTTGACCGTTTTTACAAAGCGGTAGAGAAGGTAAATAACCTGATAAAAACAACTGAGCCGGTTGCAGCTCCTCAGCCGGTGGTTACTTCGTCACCGTTTTCTGCGGCTAACCATGTCGTGCAGGATTTTATCTTTGTGAAGACTGAACACAAGATCCAGAAAATAGAGCTGGATGACATCTTATATATTGAAGGGCTTAAAGACTACATTTCCATTTATACTAAGGCCGAGCGTGTGATTACCCTGCAAAACATGAAGAAAATGGAAGAGACCCTTCCTGCCGGGCAATTTATCCGCGTGCATAAATCTTATATCATTTCACTGGATAAGATCGAGAGCATAGAACGCAGCAGGATTTCGATCTGCGGCAAGATCATTCCGATAGGAGATACCTACAGGGATGAGTTCTTTAAGCATATTGATAACAAGAATATTTAGAGTTTCAGCTGTGTCCTGATTGCATTTTCCGCTGCGGCAGAGACTTCTTCAGCATTTCTTCCTGCTGGTTCTATCGGGTCAAGTACCGTCCATTTTAACCTTTCTCCGAAACTCAGCGGAAAGCTGCCGTATTGTACGATCTTCCAGGAGTTTTCAATCGCTACCGGCACGATCAAAGCATCGGGCACAACCTTGAGCAATGTAGCGATGCCGCCTACCTGGAAGGGCTTCAGACGTCCGTCTTTGGACCGTGTTCCTTCCGGAAAGATCATAGTGGACCAGGTATGTTCCTTCATTCTCCGGCCAAGTTTAATGATCTCTGATACCGCCTGTTTGCTGTCTTTTCTGTCGATATTGGCCCCGCCGCCATATTTCAGGTTGAACGAGATGGATGGGATGCCTTTGGTCAGCTCAATCTTGGAAATGAACTTCACATGATACTTTCTTAAAAACCAGATCAGGGCGGGGATGTCGTACATGCTCTGGTGATTGGCAATAAATATAATTGACCTGTTTTCGGGAAGGTTTTGATGATTGATAAAGCTAACCGAGGAGCCGAGAAAAACGTCACAGTAAGTGAGAAAGAAATTGAGCATGTCGACAGCTGTTTTGTGTGCTTTGTAGCCTCCAAGCCTGTAGCACAGCCACTGTATTGGCTGGAAGATGATGAGGGTCAAAAAGAAGAAAAAATAAAACAGCGGGCTAAAGACATACCCTAGAAACTTATTCATAAATGGCCCTCCTGTAACAGTATTTTGGCTCTCAACAGCGCAGCTACGCTCATACTGTCTGTGATCTGTCCATTGACCACCATTTGATAAGCTTCTTCAAAAGGGAGCTTGCGTACGCTTAGTTCTTCTGTTTCTTCCGGAGCGGCCTCGCCCTGAATTAATCCCTTGGCGATATAGATGATCGCCAGTTCGTTGCTCACAGAATTCGAGAGGTGCATTCTCTGAATTTCTATCCATTCAGTGGCGGTCAGGCCTGTTTCTTCCTCCAGTTCGCGCTTCGCACTTTCCAGCGGATCAGACTCCAGCGGGCCGCCGCCCTCGGGTATTTCCCAGCTATAGGCTTTTAAAGGGAACCTATATTGCCCAACCAGCCATGTATTGTGTTCTTCGTCCAGAGGCAAAATGCCAATTGCATAGTTTTTAAAATGGACCTCGCCATAGATCCCTTTTCCACCTGACGGATTAATGACCTGATGTTCAGTTAATCCAATCCAGTTATTTTCATAGATCTTGTGGCTCTCGATAGTTATCCAGGGATTGATCTCTTCCATAGCGCCAATATACAAATTATGCTAAAGTTTTGGAGTCGGGGGTGGAGGAATTGGTTTGGTCTTGGTGATCCGGGTAAAACGGTAGTTTAAACTCAGGGTTACATTGCTGGAATTGCTCGTGTAGAAGTTTTCAGACCTGAAATTGATGCCCTCATTTAACGAGTAATTGTTACTTTTTCCAAAAGGATCTGTGATGCTGATGCGTGCATTCAGCTTATTTTTTAAAAAGACTTTTCTGGCACCCATCCATGTAGTGATCGAGCCCTTATTCCTGCCTTGTGCCGAAATGTTATTGTAGTAGTTGATATTGCCTTCAAAAGCAGTTTTAAATGGAAGCTCCATAGACATCCCGAAACTGCCCCTGATGTTTTTACCGGTTCTGCTCAGGGAATTGTTCAGTATGGATTTATAAGTGGCCTGGCTGAAGCTGACATTGGTATTGGTGGAAATGGTTTTATAAGGACGGTAGTTTCCGTTTAAGAAGAGGCCAAATTCACTGTTTGATGCTACGTTATCGTATGTGGTTTCTCCGACACCGGTTTGAAGCACGGTTTTATACCTTTCTATTACTGCCTGGCGACGGGAATAAGCAAGTCTCGGAACGAAGGACCATCGTTTGCCGTAAACACTGAAGGCCATGTCCATTTGCTGGGTCAGCTCAGGTAAAAGATCCGGATTGCCATAGTTTATATTTAGCGGATCATTGTTGTTGATCTGGGGGTTTAATGAGTTTTCTCTTGGCCTGTTCACCCTGACGCTATAGGAGGCCATGAGGTTATACCGCTGCCTGAAGCTTTTATTTACAGACAAACTGGGAAATAAATTCAAATACGGGTCAATGTTGTACTTTTCTCCGCTGGAAAGGTCAAATTTAACTGCAGTTACTTCTCCCCTCAGTCCAGCCTTCACTCCCCAGTTTTTCCCCCTTAGGTTATAAGCAGTATAGGCGGCAAAAATATCTTCTTTATACAGGAACTGGTTACTGAGCTTGTCATTGACAATATATTGCTGGGTGTCAAAATCGTAATTTTGGATGTGCTGGTCGTTGTCGTTGTTCCTGTAATTGTAACTTACGCCAGCTTCTATGTTGTCCCTCTTTTTAAATACAGGCTTTGCAAAATCCAGCTTGAAAGTCAGACCATCATTGTTAATCCCATTGTAATTGTCCTGTAGCTGCGGATTTTTATTGGCCGGAACAAATGTCCTGTTCATCGACCTTTTGTTGATGTTGTTGTCTTCACTATAGGTTAAGCCCATAGAAAGCTGACCTCCGTTGGTGTCGATATTGAGTTCATAATCAGAATCAAATACGAAATTCCTGCTTTTGACAGTTCCCAGACTGAGCTGGTTCCTTAAGTTGCGTTCAATCCGCTCTTCATCCAGGTAATGGTTAAAAGCGCCTGTGTTGTTGCTGTTGCCGTTGTTGTTAAAATTTGTGGAGATCTTTAAATTCTGTTTTTTTGTAATACTCCAGTCAAAATTAGCCCGGTAGTTTCCACCATCCAGCGCATTCCTGTTGTCGTTAAAATTGTTGTAATAAAAGGAAGTGTCCGGAAAGAAATTGTCACGATAATTCTGATTGGTATTCTTACGGATCTTATACTGGTAAGCCGCCCCGCCGTTTACAGAATAGGTCTTTCCTTTGTAGGACGCGTTGGTATTCATATTGGTGTTCCCCTGCAGGCCAACCGTAGTGCCTGCATTTCCGCCAAGGCCGATCTTAAAATTCTTTTTCATGACAATGTTGATAATGCCCTCACCATCTCCGGAATATTTTGCGGGCGGATTGGTCATTACTTCGATCTTCTCAATGGCATCAGATGGCAATACACTCAAAAGGTCAGCGATATTTGAAGTCATGTAATCGGAAGGTTTGCCGTCAATAAAGATCCGGGTATTCCGCTTTCCGGATATCGTAGCATTACCATCAAGATCCACTTCTACCATCGGTACATTCTTTAAGATATCAGATGCAGTACTGCCTTCGGCCATGATCGATTTTTCCACGTTATAGGTCATCATGTCTGCAGCAAACTGAACGAGTGGCTTTTCAGCGGTCACCGTAACTTCATTCAAACTGGTTTGATCTGCGGCCAGCTTCAGGGAACCAAGTCTTTTCTCCGGCGCCTTCTCGGTAAGTATGATGTCATTCACAGCGAGGGGAACGAATCCTATATAGCTTACCTTGATGGAATAGACACTGTATTTTAAATTGCTGATCCTAAAGAAACCATCGTCATCAGTCCTGGAGGTGATCAGTGGCTGTTCTGAACCAGCCTGGTAAATCTGGACAATGGCAGCCGGAATAGGCAATGCCCCCACCTGTTCCACAACCTTACCAGATATGGTGCCCTTGTCCAATGCAAAAGCATTGGCGGTAAAGGTCAGGAGAGTAAGCGCAACAATAAAGCGTTTCATTTAGTATTTAAAATTGTTCTTCGTCACCGCGGCTTTCCGGTTGTTCAGGTCTTTTCTTTTTAAAGCCAAAGTCATTTTTGCCGAACCGGTAACTATAGGTCAGATTGGCCATAGTTCCCTGCATCCTGCGTTTAAAATCGATAGTGGTGCTATTTGTATTGGTGGTCATGCTCCAGTTCCTGGTGTTGAACACATCTCTGATATTCAGGCTTAAGGATGATTTTTTGTTTTTGAAATCATATTTGGCACCGGCATCAATCGCGTACATTGCATTCCTTTTACCTTGTGCCATCACTTCAGGAGCACGGTAATCGCCTTTCAGCTGCAGGGTGATGTTATAGGGCAAAACAATATTATTGGTCAGGTTGGCATTCCAGCTGAAACCGGAATTTTCAACCACTCCAAATGCCGGCACTCCTATGATCTTGCTTTGGTACAGGTTCACATTGGCGGTAAAGTTCCAGGATTTGGCCACATCTACACGGCTGATCAGCTCAATGCCGCTCGAATAGTTCCTGGTGAGATTTTGAGGAGTAGTGATGGTAATGCCTTCTGCATCGGGGTCGGTTCTTACTCTCTGGATTACGTCGTTGGTCTGACGCATATAGACACTGGAAGTCAGGGTTACTTTTGACCAGAATTTGCTGTAACTGAGCTCAAATGCATGTACATCTTCCGGTCTCAGGTTGGGGTTGCCGCGGCGGTAGTTGAGCGGATCAGATACATCCAGAAAGGGATTGGTATCCCAGCCGCGCGGGCGGTTTACACGGCGGCTGTAGCTCAGCTGCAGTTGCTGCTCCCCTTTAAATTTCTGTGTAAGAAACACACTTGGGTATAATCTTTTATAAGCGACTTTTCCCGGTATATAGGACAAGTTTCCAAATGCATCATAGGTTCCCAGTTTTGTGTCCAGTGTAGCGTCTTCTGCTCTTAAACCAAACTGATATCCGAAATTTTTAACCTGATTCTGGAAGTTGATATAAAGGGCATGCACCTGGTCTTTGTTGTTAAACTCATTGGTCAGGGCAAGGTTCACAAAATAATCGCCGCTCAGGTTGTCCAATTGGTCAGCATAGGTGCTGTTTTCCGAAAAACGGATCTGACTGCGGTAGCCGGCTTCAATCTTTCCTGATTTGCCAACCGGCAGGGTATAGTCTGTCTGTATGTTGTAATTCCTGTTAAATCCGGATCCGTCATTGCGCTGGATACTCGGGAATGAATTGACAGACTGCCCGTCAATGTTATAAACATCGGTATTGTAGGTCTGGTAATTGTCATTGTTCCCTTCAGAGAAACTGAAATTGAACGTCAGCTCTTCTTTTGGCTTTTTGAACTTCTGACTGAAATCCAGGTTGAGGTCATAGCTGCCGCCGGAACCCAGGTTGTCATTATTTCTTCTGCTCAGGTTGACGGGATTTTGAAACTCATCGAGCTGATCTATCGAAAGAAACTCATTCCTGTCATTGTCCCTGATGTTAAATCCTCC
>NZ_DATHGC010000358.1:0-10895 GCF_035317785.1 Pedobacter sp.
TCTAAAACTATCGCCTTCTTATAAGACTCTTGATAAAGTCTACCAAATTTGGCATCTGTAATTTCTACTGACATCTCTTAAAGTTAATCATTAATAAATACTTCTTCGTGGAGATGTTAAGTCTGTATAGGACGAGTCACTTTGCAACACCTTGTCAACACCTTGTCAATACCTGCTTAGATCTGGAAGGCCTGAACGCATAAGCAATTGTAAACTGAAACAAAACATATTATGGCAAGAGGAGACAATGGTTCTTTCGGAAATTTTAAAGGAAAAATAGGCAATCTGGTGCGGTATCAGCTAAAAGGCAAAACCGTGGTGAGAAAGATTGGGCAGAACAAAAAGCCGTCTACACTTCCGCAGCTCAGGGTGCGGCAGAAAATGAAGGTAGTAACCAATTTTTTGAGCCCGATCCTGGAGTTTATCAATCTGGGTTTTGGTTTTGTGGTTTCATTATATTTAAATACAAGAAGTATCCCGAAGGTTAAAATAAACTGATACTTGCAGGCAATTTTACTAAGGCAATCCGTTAGATCTTACCGCGATGAATGAACTGGATAGAAAAAACAATAACTATTGGACATGGGGAGTCTTTTATAAGAACCCCAATGACCCTTCTATCTGGGTAGAAAAAAAATCAGGCTTTGGCTGGACTGTCAACTTTGCCCACAAAATATCCTACTTTATCGTAGCATTAATAGTGGGAATGCCCCTGTGGATTTTACTGGCCTTAGCATTGATGGATTAAAAAAATATAACATCTTTATCTACTTCCTGCAATTGCTCTACTAAATTTCGTTGCTTTTTCAGGAATAACTTATTTAGCAAACGCAATAAACAGATAATCCTATGAAACCTGACATGCAAATATTTTTTATTGTGTTACTTCCGCATTCATTTTCTTCAAGTTTCGGCTAAAGTCGCTCCTAATAATTAAAACTGAAAACATTATAAAACTTATTTACTTTTACATATCCAAGTTTTATCAGCAAAAGGTATAAAGTTTTATTTGACAAGCACATGAAAAAGGTAATGGCCATATCCTGGTTACTGATACTGCTTTCTGGGATGGTTGCCCTCTTTTGGTACAACGACTGGAGGTACCAGCTGCCTACGCCTGTCCCAAAAGATTATAAACCGGCAAGTCCGGGCAAACTGATCCGCTTAAACGGGCAATTTAATAACAACCGCAAGCCGGTATTTTTGCATTTTTTCAATCCGGACTGTCCATGTTCACGGTTCAACATCGCGCAGTTTAAATCACTGGTGAAAGAATACTCAGGCGAAGTAGATTTCATGGTCGTGGTCCTGAGCCCTAAATCCTTTACCTCCGGGGCCATCCGGGATAAATTTGACCTTGACATACCAGTTTTATTTGACCCCGCCCTCGCGGACTCCTGCGGAGTCTACTCTACCCCACAGGCGGCTCTGCTGGACAGCCGGCACCGCTTGTATTACCGTGGAAATTACAACAGCAGCCGTTACTGCACGGACGAAAAGACCAGTTATGCGAAAATCGCATTAAGAGGCTTACTGCTGAAACAGACGGAAGTGGTTTTTAGCCCCCTGGCCCTAAAGTCTTATGGCTGCAGCCTGCCTGATTGTAAAAATTAACCGATACCTTGTTATTAAACATATATATGAACCTTCAGCGAACGCCACCCGATAATCCTGTCCGTGCCCTGCTATTCGGCGTGCAGGAAAGGTCAGACCGGTTAATGAATTACTTCCTTACTGCGTATTTTTTACTTGGACTTGTATTTGCCCTTTTTTATGATACCTGGCTGATTGCTTTCGGTATTGGTGGCCTCTCAATGCTGGCGTATTATTCGGTTAAAATTGCGCTGCCTTCATCCGACCTTTATCAATACGTATTAAGCGCTGTATTGGGCATTTTTATGGCACAATATATTTACCAGATGCATGGACTGTTCGAAATGCATTTTTTTGCTTTTATCGGCAGTACGCTGCTCATTACTTACCAGAACTGGAAGCTGCAGATTCCGATGCTGGTCGTTGTGCTCACCCATCACGCCATCTTCGGATACCTGCAAAATACCGGCTTCAGCAAGATTTACTTCACCCGGCTAGATTATTTTGATCTTCAGACATTTGTGATCCACATCTTGCTTGCTGCCGTGATCTTTTTCATTTGCGGTTTATGGGCGTACCTGCTTCGGAAATACAATGAACAGCAAATTTCCCAGACGATGAAAATGGCTGAACTGGAACAAGAGGCCCAGCTTTCCCTGGAGCGGAAGCGTAATGAAGAAATCCTGGAAAAAGCGAATCAACAACTCCTCTTGTCTAATCTTGAGCTGGAAAAGGCCCGTAAAGAAGCCGAACAGGCCAACCAGGCCAAGAGCATTTTCCTGGCTACGATGAGCCACGAGATCCGGACACCGATGAACGGGGTAATCGGCATGGCTGCCCTTTTAAACCAAAGTGACCTAACAGATGAACAACGTATGTTTACTGAAACCATCACAACCTGTGGCGATACGCTGCTGAATGTGATCAATGATATCCTGGATTTCTCGAAGATAGAATCTGGCAACCTTGAACTGGAAAGTGAAGATTTTAATTTGCGCCAGTGTATCGAGGATGTATTGGATATTTTTGGTACCCGGGCAGCTAATCTCGGACTGGACCTGGTATACCAGATTGACAATGATGTTCCATTGCAAATTGTTGGAGATCATTTGCGGCTCAGGCAAGTGCTGATCAACCTGGTGGGCAATGCGATGAAGTTTACCGAACACGGAGAGGTTTGTGTCGAAGTCCATCTGGGAAGGAACACTCAGGACGCGTCGCTGGAGCTGAAATTCGACGTGCGCGATACCGGGATCGGCATCCCTGCCGATAAACTCAGCAGGCTGTTCAAGGCTTTTTCCCAGGTAGATTCATCTACCACCCGCAAATATGGCGGCACTGGTCTTGGCCTGGCAATATCTGAAAAGCTGGTTGGGCTTATGGGCGGCGAAATGAGTGTCGTCAGTGAACCCGATCAGGGATCGACCTTCTCATTTACGTTGAGAACCCGTGCCGGAACCAAGGTACTGATACCTTATAAGCATTACAGCATGCATGAACAGGAGGGCAAGAAGATCCTGCTGGTTGATGACAATATAACTAACCTGACCATCCTGAGCCGTCAGCTGGAAAACTGGGAACTACAGCCGCTGCTGGCTGATTCCGGGGAAAAGGCGCTGGCCATTCTCTCAGCTGACCCTGCGGTAGATTTAATCATTACAGACATGCTGATGCCAGGAATGGATGGAATAATGCTGACCAGACGGATCCGGGAACGTTACCCGTCCATACCTATTGTACTGCTCAGTTCTGTCGGGGAAGAATTTAAAGACGACCAGCGTGAGCTGTTTGTTTCTGTGATGACCAAGCCGATACGCCAGCACATTTTAAGCAAACATATCCTCGGCGCACTTCAGGCAAGTATACCCGCAGCGCCCGAACAAATCATTCCGAAAAAACTGTCAGCCGATTTTTCCGAAAAATATCCTTTTATCCTGCTCGTGGCAGAGGACAACTTAATGAACCAGCATGTGATCGTGAACATTTTGCACAAACTGGGATATGAGCCTGATCTGGTTAAAAATGGGCAGGAGGCACTGGAAGCCGCCATTAACAAAAATTACGATATAATTCTTATGGACATGCAGATGCCGGTTATGGATGGGCTGGAAGCGACCCGCCTGATCAGAGAAAAGTTAATCAAGCAACCTGTTATCATTGCACTTACCGCCAATACGATGGAAGGCGACCAGCAGATATGCCTGGATGGAGGCATGGATGACTACATTGGTAAACCGATCAGGCTGGATGACCTGATGACTAAACTTGAAAAGTGGCACATTTCAATCACTGCATAAGTCTCGTTCACAGAATTTCCTGGTATAAATTAATATCTGGCTAACATACTTGTTTTACTTTTACCTTTATAATGGAAATCCAAAAATGGAGACGTTAAAGGAACCTTTTAATATCCTTGTAGCTAAGTATACAGAACGACCGGCCTTTGCGGAGCGGCTTTGGAACGAACTGGAGCTTGCTTATATGCATAGCAGCCGAAGGTATCACAACCTCAGCCACCTTGAACGGATGCTTGGGGAGCTGTCAGCAGTAAAGGAACAGGTCAAAAACTGGGACGCCATACTATTTGCTTTATTCTACCATGACGTAGTTTATGATCCTTCAGGTAATGACAATGAGGAGCAAAGTGCTGCTCTGGCCAAAAAACGTATGCGGGAAATTGGCGTGATGCCCTATACCATTGAAAACTGCAAAATAGCAATCCTCGCTACCAAGCAGCATTTCAGTTCTGATGACCCTGATCTCGGTTATTTTCTGGACGCGGACCTTTCCGTTTTAGGCGCTGACTGGGATACCTATTACCGCTATTTGCTCAGCATCAGGGAAGAGTATCACATGTACCCCGACGATCTGTATATCATCGGCAGAAAAAAAATCCTGCAAAATTTCCTCAACATGCTTTCTATTTTCAAAACCAGGTATTTTTCTGACCGGCTTGAACAACAGGCGAGGGAAAACATAACCCTGGAAATCCAGTTGCTCGACGCCTGACTAATTCCCATAACTGTCAATATACTCATGCCATCGGCTCGACTTCAGTCCCCGCTCCGGCTGGCGCCTGTTTGAGCAGGCTGAATGCAAGAACAGCAAGCGCGGCCATGGCCACAGCAGTAAAGATGGCGGTAAAATGAAATCCCAGAACAAAGGCCTCCTTCGCCGCATTCATCAAGGGAACGCTCAATTCTGCCGGAAGCTTTTCTGCTTCAGCCATAGCACCACCCAGCGTATCTCTGGCAATCTTAGCCGCTTCCGGGGAAATACCATAAGACAAATCATTGCTCATCTTCGTACGATAAATGGCTGTACAAATGCTGCCAAGGATAGCAATCCCTGTTGCAGCGCCAAATTCTGCACTTGTTTCTGAAATGGCAGACGCCATGCCCGCTTTTTCAGGCGGAGCCGAGCCAATGATATAATCTGTAGTAAGCGTGAAAACTGGCGCAAGTCCAAAACAATAGACAACCCCGGCAGTCACCATGATATATAACCCGGAGTCTATGCGCACCGCAGCAAGCAGGGCAAAACCAACTGCCCCGACAGCGAGTCCCACTGCCATCACCAGTGCCGGTTTAGAATTTCTCACCAGTTTCGGCACCAGCAGAGACCCGCCAATAAAGGCAAAAAAAGTGGGCAGCAGCCACAATCCGGCCTGTAAGGGAGATAAGCCCAATACCAGCTGCAGGTATTGTGAAGTGAAGAAAAAAGAACCGAACATGAAGAAACCACCCAGGCCATAGATCAATAAGGCGGAACTGAAGGTCCTGTTGCCGAAAAGCTGAAGATCAATCATGGGATGTGTGAGCTTTTTTTGCCTCCGGATAAATACTGCCGACAGCAGTACCCCGGCAAAAATAATCAGTATGGTCATCCAGTCCGTTTCACCGGCCGCAATTTGCTTTAGCCCATAGATGATCGACAGTACTGCTGCAAGCGACAAAAGTGTGCTCGCAAGGTCCAGCCGTCCCGGATCCGGATCTTTGAATTCAGGAAGCAGTATGGGGCCGAGCAAAAGTAACAGCAGCATCACCGGTACGCCGATGAGGAATACAGATCCCCACCAGAAATACTCGAGCATAAAACCGCCTGCCAGTGGCCCTATCGCACCACCCGCAGAGTAACTCGCTATCCATATCCCGATGGCTGCGGTACGCTGGCGGTCATCATGAAACATGTTACGGATAAGTGACAAAGTAGAAGGCGCAAGTGTGGCCCCTGCAATACCCAGTAAGGCACGGGCAAGGATCAGCATGCTTGCGGTACTTGCAAACGCCGCAAAAACAGAAGCCAGGCCAAACGCAGCGGCGCCGATCAGCAACAACTTCCTGCGCCCGATCCTGTCGCCCAATGTGCCCATAGTGATGAGCAGCCCGGCCACCAGGAAACCATAAATATCCATGATCCAGAGCAATTGCGTACTGGAGGGTTTAAGGTCTGCACTTAAAGCCGGCACAGCCAGGTTGAGCACTGTAAGGTCCATCGAATAAAGGATACAGGGCAAGGCGATGACGGCGAGGCCAATCCATTCTTTACGTCCGGCCAATTGTTTTGTTTCCATACATTGAGTTCTTGTTTAATACAAATCTACCTGCATCAAATCACTTAACGCGGGTGCCGCCGCGGCAATCTTGAGGGGTAAATGTGACATACTAGGTCTTTGGCGGATGAAGCACCCTGCTTAAATTTTCTTTATAAAACTCGCTGACCGGGACTTCTTTATCGCCGATACAAACAAAGTCGCGTTTAACGGTGGTAATTTTCCTTACTGCAGCAAGAAACGATTTATGCGTTCTCACAAAAGCATCAGCCGGCAATTTTTCTTCCATGGCTTTCATCGTCATACGTGTAAGTACAGGTTTGGCAGCGGTAGACAGATAGATCTTGATGTAGTCCTTTAAACCCTCAATGTATTCAATGTCCGCGACCACAATTTTGACCAGCGTATATTCCACGTTTACGAAGAAATCCTGGATTTCGGGAAGGCTGTCTGGCTGCTGGTTTTGAAGCCGGAAGAGTTCATTGGCCCGGTTGCAGGCCTTTAAAAACCGTTCAAAACTAAAGGGCTTCAGCAGGTAATCCACTACCTGCAGGTTAAATCCCTGGAGCGCATACTGCTCATAGGCTGTCACAAGGATCACCATTGGCGGTTTTTGCAAAGAAGCTAAAAACTGAAGACCGTTTAAACCCGGCATTTGTATGTCCAGAAAGATCAGGTCTACCTGTTCCGTCTGCATCACTTCATAAGCCTCCAGCGCATTTTTACAGGTCCGGATCAGTTGAAGAAATGGCAGCTGCCGGATATTGTCTTCCAGCAGTTCGCGGACCAGCCGCTCATCATCGATAGCGATACATCTAATCATTTGAGCATTAACGTTAAGTGTATGTGAAACTGCTGATGGTCTGTTTTAATTTTCAGATTGTGCCTGTTTTTGTAAAGCATTTCCAGCCGCGACCGGACATTGGCCAGTCCGATTCCTGAGCTTTCATCCTTACTGGCTTCCGGCTGATCATCAACCTGGTTTAATACTTCAAAAATCAGGATGTCCTCTTTTACAGAAAGGCTGATACTGATCTTCGGATTTTCCAGATGGACCACTCCGTGCTTAAATGCATTCTCTACAAAAGGAACCAGCAGCATGGGCTCAATCATGTGCTCTTCATCATTGGTACCGGCATCAATATGGTACAGGATCTCTACCTCGTTGCCAAAGCGCAGTTTTTGAAGCGCTATATAATTATTAAGATATGAGATCTCCTTGCTTAGGGCCACTTTCTGACCTTTAGTATCGTAGAGCATATAGCGCATCAGTTCTGAAAGCATCAGCAGGGAAGGCTCCATCTGGTCCGATTTCTTCCTGGCCAGCGAGACCAGATTGGTAAGCACATTGAACAGGAAATGCGGGCTGATCTGTGAACGAAGGAACTTTAGTTCCGAAGAAAGCTGCGCTGCACGGATCTTTTGCTGCTCACGATCGTAACGGATTTTATCAACCACCTTACGGTAAATTATACTGATGAAATAAATTGCAACCGAAGGACCAAATACAAACTTATAAGCAGTCATATCCCTGAGTACATCGGGGAACCACTGCGCGAGAATCAAATATTTCAATTGAAATGAGACGACGATCAGTACAACCGATGCGGGAAGGTATAACCACCATAACCGTCTGTTGAGCAGTTTAGGAATCAGGTAATAGGCGTTAAGATAAAAGATAGCCATATGAATAACTCCCGCAACGGTAAAGAACAGCCCGGGGATCGGCCCTATCTTGAAATCCTGTTCTGAAGTGGAAACGAGATAAGGCAATAAAAGTACCGCTCCCCAGATCAGGGTGTGAAGAATGATGCTGATGTGCCGGAATTTAACAGATGTATTCATTTGCCTGCGACAGTAAAAATCAAAGCTAGTTATTTCACCAGGGATTAGAACAAAGAGTCGACCAAAGCCGAAATTGTAGCGACAAAAGGTCCGGTCATTATACCTGTTAATCAGCAATAGTTTTTATTAAATTTATAAAGAAATTAATTTGACATGGAATTGAAGGTAGAAAAAACGGTCCTGAGTGAAATTCAGGATCTTCGAATATTGTTTCTGAATGAAGGCAATTTTCAGTTCGTATGCAATAAATGCCATGACTATGGCTGGGCAGATACTTATCTCATCTTCATGGATGGCTTAAGGGTTGGCTATGGGTCTGTATGGGGAACCGATAAACGGGAGGACAGGGATACCATCTTTGAATTTTATGTGCTCAGACCCTATCGTAAGTTTTCAAACCTGATTTTCCCGGAATTTGTGAGAGTCAGCAAACCACTTTATATAGAAGGTCAGAGCAACGATCTGCTGCTGTCGTCCATGCTGTATGAACATTCAGAGCTGGTAAGACCGGAGGCCATACTTTTTGAGGATCATACGGAAACCAGCTACCATATTCCTGATGTAATTTTCAGAAAAAGAACGGATTCAGATGAAATGGGCGATGACGACAGTGATTACGTCCTGGTACAAAATGATCAGGTGATCGCCAGCGGCGGACTGATGCTGAACTACAACATGCCCTATGCCGACATTTACATGCAGGTAAAGGAGTCCTTTCGCGGACGGGGACTGGGAAGCCTGATCGTACAGGAATTGAAGAAAGCGGCATATGCAATGGGGAGGGTACCCGCAGCCAGGTGCAACGTAAATAACCAACGGTCCAAAGCCACCCTGCTCAAAGCGGGGCTTAATATTTGCGGATACAGGCTGAAAGGTGAAGTTAAAAAATCGCTATATTTAAACTCCTAATCTGTGACCATGAAAAAATTAAGCATCATTGCCTGCCTGCTCCCCTTCTTATTTACAGGATGTAACACCGATTGCATTGAAGATTCCGGAAACCATATAGAGAAGAATACGGTCGTAAAGCCGTTTGATAAGATCAGTGTCGCAGGTTCGATCATACTGATCCTGAGACAGGACAGCAGTTATGCCGTCAGGATAGCGACAGATTCTAATTTAATGAAATACGTGAAGGTTGACGTAAGCGGTGCCCAGCTCAACATTAAAGTAAAAGAAGAAGCGTATTGCGGCAAAGATTCCATTGTTGTAGAAGCCGGAATAGGCGCACTGAAAGAACTAAAAGGAGACGGGTCCCTGAAGGTTTCAGGTAAGGAGCGCATTTACGCAGGCGACCTGAAACTGAGCATGGCAGGTTCATCAGAAGTGACTTTGGACCTGACAGCCGGAAATCTGAGCACTAATATAGATGGAACCGGCACATTCAAACTGACCGGACAGACGGGCTCACACACCCTTATGGTCACAGGCATCGCCGACGTAGATGCTTTCAACTTCGTTTCAGGTGTTTACAAGATCAACGTCACCGGAACTGCAAAAGCCAACATCAATGTTCTGAACGAACTTAGTGTCAATACAGAGGGTTCAAGCGAGATCAGCTACAAAGGTAATCCGGCAAAAGTAAATGAAAAGAAATCCGGCGCAGCCGTACTGAAAAAAGTAAACTAGATCTTTGTCTCATTCACCCCCTGAAATTGTCGTTTTTAAGACGGACTGCGGTGTCATTTACCTCATAACTTTACCGTTATAAAAATCACAAAAAATACAGCTATGAGAAAAATAATATTGCTGATGCACGTTTCCCTTGATGGATTTGTTGCAGGCCCTAACGGAGAAATGGACTGGATCCGCATCAATGACGAAATGTTTGATACCGTCGGTCAATTTACTGAAAATGCCGATGCTGCGCTTTACGGCAGGAAGACCTATGAGATGATGGACGGTTACTGGCCAACGGCTGCTGAACAGCCAAATGCCTCAAAACATGACATTGAACATGGACAATGGTACAATAAGGTTGAAAAAATAGTGGTGTCAAACTCGATGAAGGATACCCGGCGTGCAAACACCCGCTTCATTGGAGGAGATGTTGCAGCGGGAATTGAGCAGATCAAACAGCAGCCAGGCGGAACAATTCTAATGATCGGAAGCCCTTCTGCATTTCATGAACTGGCAGCGCATAACCTGGTCGATGAATACTGGCTGTTTGTAAATCCCTTACTTATTGGTTCAGGGATTCCTATATTTAAGAACATCAGCAGTAAAGTAGAATTGAAGCTTACAGAAACAAAAACATTTTCCTTAGGGGTAATAGGCCTCCATTATGAAAAGGTATGATCTTTAAACGGGCTAAAAACAAATGAACCAGTAGATGGCTGAAGAGATTTCAGTAAGAAGACTTAAGGCCATTTTTGGCGGCTCGATAGGCAATCTCGTCGAATGGTACGACTGGTACGCCTATTCTGCATTCGCGATCTACTTTTCGGCATCTTTTTTTCCAAAGGGTAATCCTACTGTGCAGTTGCTGAATACTGCGGGCATATTTGCCCTCGGATTTTTAATGCGCCCTTTGGGTGGTTATATTTTCGGCCGGATCGCTGACCGCACCGGCCGTAAACAATCGATGACCCTTTCGGTACTGCTGATGTCTCTGGGTTCTTTAATGATTGCGCTGACCCCAACTTATCATACCATCGGTATTACAGCACCCATTTTATTACTCACTGCCAGGCTATTGCAGGGACTGAGTGTGGGGGGCGAATATGGTGTCTCTGCTACTTACCTGAGCGAGATGGCCAGCAAAAACCGCCGTGGTTTTTACTCCAGCTTTCAGTACGTCACTTTAATTGGCGGCCTGCTGCTGGCTCTTGGCATTCAGCTGATCCTGCAAAGGCTGCTGCTTTCCGAAGCCCAGCTCCTGGAATGGGGATGGCGTATTCCCTTT
>NZ_DATHGC010000359.1:0-28040 GCF_035317785.1 Pedobacter sp.
AGGTATAAGCCGCCGAAGGCGGCGTTCCAGTTTTGTTTTTCAAAGGATGGCCCGCTGGATGCTACTCCTAATCCGCCGAGACCGTAAGCGGGACCATTCTGTCCGTTTATGGTTCCGTAGTCCTGCTGGGCAGATAGGTTCAGGTTTGGCAGAAGCTCTGTTTTGGCCTGTTGCAGGGAAGCTTGCGAGGCACTGATATAGTTGCGCTTTGCTTTAATTGTTCCATAATTTGTTAAAGCAGTATTAATAGCGTCTTTTAGTTTTATTGTCTGCGCATTCAATGTCCCGGGACCGGCAATCATAAAACTACAGAAAAAGATAAGATAGGGGAGTACTTTAGACATAGTGTATTTATTACACTGCAAATTTATTTTTCTGCTTAGAGCACAAAGTATGCGTGTCAAATCATTTATTATGAAATTCAAATAATTATATATTTTTAGCTTTAATGACTTTGCTATTACATTGCCATTAAACCTAATCACAGAAGGATATTTTTATCCAGGATTTAAACTACCAGGAGGTTTTAATTGTTCAGATTAAAGGAGATGCTGACAAAGTTTCTCCTTTGTGATCCCGGGGGCTTATTCTTTTTGTAATTAGGTCAGTTGAAGACTGTTTTTCCAGGCTGCTTTGATATACTCCGTATTTTTTCAAACTCTTTTTGATATTCACTTAAGCTATCGCCGGTTATTCGTCTGCCTGACATGGTTACAGGGTTGATGATCTCAATCTGCTTACCACTTAATGCCGCGGCAAGAGATACATCACCCCAATTTAGAAAATCCGGTAAGTGAATCCCCATACTAAAAAAGTCTACATTTGCACGGTTATCAAAAGCGTAACTTAAGGGTGCTTCCCGCATAACAAGATAATCTATCTTTCCTTCTGTCGCGCTTAAAAACATTCCGGCAAGTCCGGCTTCCCTGCTGCCATCAATTCCAATTTTAGCGGCTTTATATTTTGATCTTAAAAAATCTGATACGAGGCCTAGTTCTTTTACCCATTCACCTAAAATAGTTTTTCCCAACCATAACTCTGACCGGGAAAGGGTATGGAGCACCATGCTCTTATTGCCCGTACTTTCTTTTGATGATGATGCTTCCCCTGTGCCAGATAAGTCCACAATGATAATCCCCAGTCCTTTTTTCTTTAATTTATCAAGCAGACTTGCTGAGATATTGTTTTTTCCCTGTGGGTCACAAATCACCATATATCCCATGGAATGGTTTGATGGACCTGAATGCAAGAGGGGAATTAGTTTCCCATCACTGGTTTCCAGGCAGAGACGATCCCATCCATCGAGGCTGGTATATGTATGTATTTTTTTTAATTCTGACTTCTCATTTGTTCTTAAAATACTCCGCAGGGCTTTCTTCTTCTGATTAACATCGAAAGATTTGGTATCCAAATACGCAGATCTTAGATCTTGGCCTCTTCTTTTAGCATAAGCTGCAATAGTTTCAACTTTTGGGTCCCGGCTTCCATTAGGATATACCAAGAGTTTTTCATTTGGTAAAATTTTGAAAGGGATTTCTTTTTTAGGCTCCCCGGTGCCAATCCCTTTAAGGTGAAGATCAAGCCAGCCAAGCAGAACTTCCCGCGTCTCGGGCCAGTAGCCGTGTGTTTTATTCGAAACCAGGTTAGAAAGATTATTCTCAACATTTAATAATTTAAATATTGGTCGGGCATTATTAAATGTCCTTAGCATTTCGGAAGACAAAAAGGTAGGATTATCAACAATATTGTTGCATAATTTAATGGCTCTTGGAGCAACCAGGGCAATAACGCCAGATTCTTCAGTAAAAGTCAATCCGTCTGGCATCAGCTCACAAACGCAATTGGAGCGCATGATGTATGATTCAAAAGTACCTACACTTACCACAGGCATAGCGGCTTTAATACGTTCATCAAGGGCTGCTAACCACATGGTTTGATTTCCTCCTCCGCTTGCTCCTGTTGCGCCGATCTTTTTGGGATCAACATATGGTAATGAAGTGAGTAAATCCACTCCCCGCATATTATCAGAAATCTGGACTCCGGCCAGGGTTTCTCCTATATTCATCAGTGAGGCTCCAAGGTTTGCTCCGTGATACTCATCCTGGCCGTGAGTTGTTGTTCTTTCTCCTGCTCCTGCGGCATCAATATTCAGGCACACATAACCATTAAGCGCCAGGGTTTGGCTTATAGCCTGGAAGGATTCGTATAATCGTCCTCCCGGCCAATGACCATGCATTGTAATTACCGCAGGAAATGGTCCTTTACCTTCCGGGATATAGAGATTCGCTGTTGCATATACATTCGGTCGGGTCTGAAAGGCTATATTCTTAATTGTATAACCGTCCATGGTTATTGAACCGGTTTCCTTCATGTCTAAAGGAAGCTTGTGGTTTATGATAAGTCCGGTCTTCTGTATAATGGTATTTCTGAGTTGGATTCGGTATTTCTCCCATTCTTTAAGGTCATCCGGTAATTGATGACTTCCGAATTTACAAACAGCTTCATTTCTTAATTTGCTTTCAATCAGATCTGCATGATTTCCGGCTAAAACAGATGGAAGGCTATCTGAAATTACAGAATTTGTATCATGCAAATCAGATGGACTTGCATTGTCACTAAATTGACCGGGTAATGAAGAGTTAATGTATGTCATTGAAAGTAAAAGGGGGAATAAAATTAGGATTTTCATGTTATTTAGTAAGTAATGTCTGGTTTAGATAGGATAATTTCCTGATTTCCTTATCCTAATGGGAAGTTACATACTATTTTTACTGAATTTAGGGAAATATCTGAATAAAAAAGCGATAACGTTGCCGAAATTTGCGTTATTCGCTTTTAATCTGTAGTCTTTTCTGGCACCTCTATCAGGATTATTAAAATCAAATTTTGCCTTCGCTCTTAACATAAAATTCGCTACATTAGATAATCATAAACACATATTAAAAATACTGATGGGTCGTCATCAAGTCACGATTAAGGATATAGCGAAAATTTTGAATATTTCTGTATCGACGGTCTCCAGAGCGCTAAGAGATACCTATGATGTCAATGCCGAGACTAAAGAAAAAGTACTTTCCTTAGCCTTAGAATTGAATTATAAACCGAACTTCAATGCCACTGGTTTATCCCAGGGAAGTACACATAATATCGGGATCATCATCCCTTTTATTACAAACTATTATTTTTCAACAGTTTTAACCGGGATCCAGGAAGTAGCGTACGAGAACAACTATAATATTGTTATTTATATCACAAATGATTATCCTGAACGGGAATCCTCTATTGTTCAAAATTTGTCAGTTTCGAGCCTGGATGGTTTATTAATTTCGGTTTCTTCCAACTCTGATTCCTGTAATCAGTTCCAGGAATTGATTGATGAAGGACTTCCTATAGTTTTTTTTGACAGAGTTGCCAGCAATATAGAAACATCCAAAGTTATGCAGGATGATTATAATGGCGCATTTGAAGCTGTAGAGCACCTGATTGAGAATGGCTACACTAGAATCGCACATATTGCAGGGCCTAAGGGACTAGATTTTACAGGAAAAAGATTGAATGGCTACCTTGACGCATTAAAAAAACATGATATGGCTGTCAGGCAAGAATGGATTGTTCATTCCGGATTTTCACAAGAATGGGGTGAAACGGATACAAATTACCTGTTGCAAAGCGAACACAAGCCCGATGCCATCTTTGCGGTAAATGACCGAAAGGCCATAGGTGCTATGATCGCTTTGAAAAAGAATAACATCAATGTAGGAAAGGAATTTGGAGTGATTGGCTTTACCAATGACCCTATGTGCACTATTATTTCTCCTTCTCTAACAACAATTGCCGAGCCGGCCTTTAATATTGGAAAGACATCTTGCGAGCTGCTTTTAAAACATATCAAGAAAAAGTATTTTCAATATCAGGAAGTGACTTTGCCAGGGAAATTGATCGTCCGGGAGTCTACTCAACGAAATTAATTAGTGGTCTGCCGTCTGCTGGTTAATACTGACAGAGGATTGATGATTAACCCTCTGTCAGATTAAGTTCTTTTAATGGGTTAAAAAATCAACTATCTGGTCATCTGCCATCTTTTCCGTAAGAACGATGCAATGGTCTTTGTTGTTTTCTAATTCAATTACCCGGTTTACATTTGGAGATTTTAATGATGGATGTGCATTGTAAAGTACCAAGTGCTTGTTTGCGGCAAGGGCCAGGAATGTCGGTAATCCTCCAATTCTCAATATACCGGGTATTTGCAATTTCAACATATTCTGTTCGGTTCCGGGATCAAAATGATTCCCGTCGAGAACTATTTTGCTTAGGTTAGTTGCAATTGGTGCTAAAAGCAAACCGGTTATCCCTGTATTTCCACTGGCATACAAACTAATATTTTTAGATAGATCTTTATTTTGTTTAATAGCTGTTATAATTGTCAACAAATCCTGGACTTGTTCTTGTCTGTCAGTTAAATTGTATGCAGTAAATTGCTTATCGGTTTCGTCACGACCTGTCACTGTCGAATCTTGTAGTACGTGTTCTCCCTGCTTAAATAAATCGGTAGTCAGGACATTGCATTTCTGATCCAGTAATTTATTTATCAGGTCACTGGGAATAGGAAGGCTTTTTAGTATAAAGTGTGCTTTACCCTGATCAGCAGTTAGAATTACTGTTGAATTTGCGGTAGAGAGGGGTTGGTATAATGTGCAGGGTATCCAGTCATTTTTATCCTTGCGGGCGATTAGTAACTGATGGAGGATAAAATTCGTGCCCCTGGCACTGCTCATTATTTTACAATCTATGGCATCTGGCATAGTTGCCTGTACCAAATGCTCAATAGCTGTTCCATATACCGTCTTAAAGTTTTGAAGGGATTTGTCGTCCTTTGGCCAGTTTTGTGCCAACTGTTTGATGTACATGGCCTTTAATGAGGCATTGAACCCTTTTTCGTTCAACTTTGGCGCATCATGATATTGAGAGGGAGAGAGTTGTTCGTAAGTACTGATTCTATCTGCATCCCGTTTATTCATAAAAGCCAGCAAGTTTTGATCGCTGTCCGCCACAAAGGGCTTTTCTCTTAATTTTGTTTTATCGTTTTCATGCAGCAGCCACTTGCCAAAAAATTCATACGCTGCTCCTCTGCTGGCTTTATTGTAGTTATGGACATAATCAAAATGGGCATTTTTGATTTTTTGATCGGCATCATACAAATGATAAAAGGGTTTCATCATGGGCATGATGGTATTCCTTGTATTGAAAGTCCAGTCATGTGTGTCTGAAACCAGCAAAAGTGGTTTTGGCGCCACCATTGCAGCAATTTCCACATTAAAAGTATTGGTTCTCAACCCAGGGGCATTTTCGCATAGATCTCCTCCCTGCATGGTATTACTGACCATGTTTACCGGAGCTGAAGCCTGGTAGCGGTCATCTACTCCTGTCAGAAGAAAAACCTGAGTAGCACCTCCGGAAGCTCCGGTAATGCCTACCCTTGCAGTGTCCACATTTGGAAGGCCGATTAGGAAATCCAATGCCCGGATGCTGTTCCACAATTGCAAACCCAATATATTAATATTGTACAATGGCGAAATGCTGTCATTTGCAAAGGTATGAGAGACTTGTCGGGTATCATTATATCCAACCATGTCATAACTGAACACTACATAGCCTTGTCTTGCCAGATTTATACTACGGGCAGGAACTGAATGTATTGTGTCATTGTTCAGGCGCCCATATTTAAAATGGCCATGTGGAGATAAAATCGCTGGAAAGGGACCATCTCCTTTGGGCTTGTATATATTGCCTGCCAGTAAAAAACCAGGATAGGTTTCTATTGTTACTGTTTCAACGGTATAATCAGCATGATCAACTTTGTGATAATACACCGGATGCAAAGGGGTTTTATCAGGCATCGGCCAAAGACCGGCAAAGACCAAAATGTGTTTTTTAAGGTAATCTTTTCTTTTTTCCCATTCTGCTATGGTTTTATAAACAGGCACTCCTTCATATGTGGTTTTAATGCCTCTCATTGTCAATAGTCGTTCATCGCGCAATGTCACATCTCTATTCTCCAGCATGTAGTTGTCATATATTTGAGACAATGCGGTATAACTTACTTTATGGAGTCCGTTTGCGTCATTTTCAGGTAGGCTCCAGCTCGCATCTGTTGTGAGCTCTTCATTTTGTTTAATGAGATTTTTGCAACCTGAGATACAAATTGTAATCCCGAGTATCGCTAAAATGTATTTTAACATAATTATTGTCTATTAATTAAAATTAAACTCCCAACTATATAATTCCATTCTTGCTGCTGTGTTCAATATTTTTTAGCAGTCCAGTCAGCTAATCTAGTATCCTGTATTTTGTACCAAAGATGGATTTTTATCAATCTCAACCTGGGGTATCGGCAGTACATAGTTCTTATCCTTAAACGTGAACTTGAAATTTGCCATGGTATTTATAGTATATGTTTTTTTGTTGGTAGCTGGATTCTTTACGATATCCATCCTTGTAGGAAGTTTATTAAGGACTATCGGTGCAATTTTCCAGCGGCGAACATCAAACCAGCGGTGTTCTTCAAAACATAACTCAATTTGTCGTTCATGTTGTAGTCTTGTCAAAAGGCTCGGGCCGCTTTCAGTAACATTGGGCATATTTACACCTGGCCTGCTTCTTACCATATTAATGTATGTTCTGCAGGTTGCTTCGTCTCCAAGAAAATATTTCGCTTCCGCATAATTAAGTAATATTTCAGCGTACCTGAAAAATATCCATGGTGAGTTGCCCTGGTTGATGCCACTCGGATTGGTCACGGATTCGTCGATAAATTTCCTAACATAATACCCTGTTTCAGTTGCATTCCAACTTGAAATCGGTCCTTCTCTGGAATCCCTGCCTCCGGGAACGAAGGTTTCAATGGTGCGTTCCTTGAAGGGAGCTCCATCATACAAAATAGTTGCATAGAACCGTGGATCACGATTGACGTATGGATTCTGTGGGTCATAATTAGGGTCATCTTTAGGGAGTTTACCGCTTGTCATCTCAAATTCATCAACAAAATTTTGATAAGGATGGACTTGTGCATATCCGCTGTATCCGTTAGGGAACAGACGCAATTCATTTTCCGGGTTAAGTTCCGTAGAAACTGGAATATTAAAAGGTCTGGACCATATTGATTCTGAATTGTAAGAATTTGCCCGCAAAAACTGATCTTTATAATTGGAATAAAGAGCATATATGTTCAGGTCAATAACAGCTTTAGCTGCATCTGCTGCTGCCTGCCATTTTTGGGTTGTGCCAGCTGGATTGTTTAATGGGCTGGCCATATATAATAGTGCCCTTGATTTAACAGCTAAGGCTGCGCCTTTTGTGATCCTGCCTAGGTTTGCTGAAGGGTAAGTAAGTGGCAATAACGCAGCTGCGGAGTTCAATTCGGATATAACAAAACTCATACATTCATCATACGTATTTTTTGGCACGTTAAAGTCATCAGTCAAGTCAAAAACTTTTGTAATTATAGGAACGCCTCCATATAATGAAACAAGTCTGAAATAAGCAAACGCTCTAAAAAAATGCATTTCTCCGCTCATTCTATTCTTGAGTGACTCCTCGGCAGAAGCCTCGCCTATGTTTTGAAAAAAGATATTACATTGTGTTATAACACTCCAGTAGTTAGCACCGCTGGTTGTCCAATAGTCAAGGGCCCCCAATTGGGACGGAGTTATATTCCCTTCATTTATGTAGTTATGGCCACCGCCCCTGCCATATAATTCGTCGGTTAATTCACCGAAGATTAAAGCGGTTGAAGTATAATTGCCCGCTGAGCGGGAGGTTGGTATTGCCCTGTATGTGTTGTTAACAAAGGCTTCTATTAAGCTCTCGTCTTGCCATACAGCTTCGTCTGAAAAACGATCTGTAGGCGTTTTGTCTAAAGCGTCTTTAGTGCAGGAAGATATAAAGGCTATCGAAAAAATCAGCAATATGCTGTAAAAACCAGGTGAGTTTTTCTTTCTGTTTATTATATTATATATCCAATTCATGATTGCTGTTTTTTAAAAAGTGACGTTTATTCCTAAATTGTAAATTTTACTCTGCGGGTAATAGGCGGCTGAGTTGGAACTGTTTTCAGGATCTGCCCACTTTACATTGTCAACTGTAAATAAGTTTTGTCCGTTAAGATAGAGCCTCACAGATTGCATTTTAAACTTTGACAGTAAATTTTGCGACAGGTTATAGGAAAACTCTAATGTTTTTAACCTTCCATAAGTAGCATCTTTTAACCAGAAGTCAGACTGAAGTCCACTTGGTTCTACCATTGTCTCAAGTGTAGGTAACCTGGGATATTTTGAATTCATACTTCCGGGAGTATAACGGTTAATAATTACATCCTCAAGTTGATTTATCGCAGCTCTGGCGTTGACATGATAATACTGCCATACATTGCTGGCACCTGCAAAATTCGCCCATAAAGAGAAGTCCTTATACTTCAGGGATAAATTGAGCCCAAATACAAGTTCTGGGGTGTTGGTTTTGTCCATTGTATACATGTCATTGGCTGTAATTGCGCCATCTCCATCTTTATCCTCATATTTGAGGTCACCAACTCTTGTACCAGGGTATATGGCAGAAGTATTTATCTCGTCCTGTGTCCTGAATATTCCGGTGGCATGATAATATCTTGTAGCGCCCAGAACATGCCCCTCTAACTTTTTCCATTCTGCTACATTTTGTGCTTCACTGATATCAACTATATTGTTATGGGAATAAGAAACATTTGCCGCAACTCTCCATGAAAAATCATTCACGGTTTTCCTGTGGCTCATCTCAAATTCGAAACCTGTATTTTCTACTGTGCCAATATTTTCATTTGGGAGTACAAGACCGGTGTAAGCGGGAACTGCAAGATCTCTGGTCGCTAAAATATTGGATCGTGTTTGTTTAAATACATCAGCTGTAAAACCGAACAGACCCTGCCATAAACTTGCATCTAAACCAATGTTTGCAGTTGTTCCAACTTCCCATGTGATATTTGGATTGGCAGTAACTCCGGTAACTAATCCGTTTGTTGCAATAGGGGCGGCGCCAAAGCTCATCCCGGTATTGCCCAAAGTGTACAATCTTAAATCCTGAAAAGCGGCAATCGCATCATTTCCTACTTTTGCCACAGATACCCTTAATTTCAGATTATCTACAAAGCTCAATTTTTTCATGAAATTCTCCTGCGAAATCCGCCATGCGGCAGAGGCGCCCGGGAAAAACCCAAATCTCTTACCTTTGGGGAAGTTTGAAGAACCATCATATCTGTAGTTGAAATCAAGTAAGTATTTGTCCAAAAAACCATAGCTAACACGTCCAAAAAGATTTTCTCTCCCGCTTTCTAACCTTACTCCACCTGTAGATTGATCTACCAGATTGCCTGCGAACAGCTCATCAATTGATGTTGATATGTAATTTTTTCTGAATGCGAAAAAGTTACTTGAATTGAGATTTGATTGCTCTGCTGCAATAAAGGTGTTAAAACTATGGTCACCAATTTTGAATTCATATTTGAGCCGAAGGTTTAATAAAGTCTGCGGGGATTGGGCGAACGATTGTGTAAGCTGCGGGAATAAAATACCTCCACCGGTTTTTGGTGTATATACACCTGTTAATTTATTGTAATCGTATACAGTCCATGGTGTTTGCCAGTTTTTATCTGCAACCATATTGTTGCTGTACACAAAATATCCATCAAGTCCCAATCCTTTGACCCAGGGAATGGTTAAATCAAAGGATCCCTTCGCATTGAAATTATAGGTCTGTGTGTGCTGATTTCCGGTAAGAGAAGTGCCCATTATTGCAGGATTTGTTCCGTTTTCAATACCGGGAGATGGTAGCCCGTTAGGCCAGTAGACTGGTAGAAATGGGATCTGCTTAAGGGCTGCAAAAGTCGCAGCGACGTCATAAGCCGGATAATTGCCGTCATTGTAAGCTCCGTTCAGATCAAAACCTAATTTCAAATTCTTGTTAATTTGAGCGTCTACATTACTTCTGAGCGAGTATGTTTTATATTTGAGGCTCCCATTCTTAAATATGCTACCCTCATTTGTATAGGATCCTGAAACGGAATATTTAACGTCTTCACTACCTCCTCTTACATTTAAATTTTGCTGACTCTGGCGGCTGGAATTTTTTAAAACTGCGTCGTACCAGTCTTCATTAATATAATTCGGATCTGTTCCGTTTCTAAATAATTCAATTTCAGCAGCGGAATATCTTGGGCTTTGACCGGCCTCTGCATCCAATTGATTAACATATCCGGCAAATTCTGCAGAACTTGCCATTTGGGGAAGCCTGGTGGGTTGGGTAACTGCCTGGTTATAGGAATAGCTTACGACAGGCTTTCCAGACGATCCTCTTTTTGTCGTAATCAGAATTACCCCATTTGCAGCTCGTGATCCATAAATGGCTGCTGAAGCATCTTTTAATACTGAAACAGATTCAATGTCATTTGGATTTATCCGTTCCCAACCTATAACCCCTTGTACTCCATCCACTACAACCAGAGGGTTATTGTCTCCCGTTGTATTTCTTCCTCGTATTAAGATGGTCGGATTATCCCTTCCCGGCTCACCGCTGGTCATTTTGGTGACAACTCCCGGGAGTTGTCCTGATAGGTTACTTGCCACATTAAGCGCGGGGCTGCGTTGCAGGTCTTTACCACTGACGCTTGCTACAGAGCCTGTTAAGGTGGCTTTACGCTGGGTTCCATAACCTACAGCAACAACCTCTTTTAGTGTTGATGAGCTTTCTCCTAAAAGCATATTGATAACGTTTTGATCTCCTACAATTGCTTCCTGCCTTTCATAGCCAATAAAAGAAAACACGATTACATCGCCTTTTTTAGCAGGTATGGTGTATTCTCCATTTTTGCCGGTGGAACTTCCAACGTTGGTTCCCTTCACCTGTACATTCACACCAGGAAGAGTCATACGGGTTGCGCTGTCTTGAACGGTACCTCTAATTACATTTATATTTTGTGCATTTAGCTGTGATGGCCATAGAATGACTATACTAAATATTGCGACAATTGGATATAGCCAAAGACTCCGTTTAGCTATTGTGTTTTTTCTGGGTTTGTGTTTTAGTTTTGCCATGTGTGTTGGTGTTAGGTTAAGTTTATACGGAGTAATTTCTAGATTGTATTTTTAGAGTATTGTTCCGGTATTTTGATGATAATTCTGTAATTAATAAGGTTATTGATATTTTTTTGTTGATATATTGAATTTTTATAGTGATTTTCTTAAAAAAGAAGCATAAAAATTAGTTATTTGGTAAATATTTAGACTTTATTATGAGTTTTATAATGTTTATAGTGTTAAAACTATGGATAAACTGAATTTAAACTCAGAAAATTGGGAAATAAATAAGCGATAACGGTGCCGATAGCGTTATCATAATAAATAAATCTTCTTTTTAAGGTTGTGATTGATTAGATTTTGTCTGATATTGTGTTTTATATCAAAAATATATTGACCAACTACTTTATATCCATCAATAATTGCAATCCTTGCAACAAGAGATACGAAGTATTCAAAAATTCGGACAATAGATAGAAAGAAAAGGACAAGTAGAAACCCTAAGCCGGAATGCTTAATCAGCTTTTATTGCGTTAGAAAGAAATGTGCTTTAATACAACGGAGAAGGGATTATTTATTTTTTTTATAGACAACTTTTCCATTAACAATAGTGGTGCTTATATTAATGTTTTCATCAAAAATAACGATATCAGCGTCTTTGCCCACTGTGAGAGTTCCTTTTTTGGAATCAATACCCATGATAGACGCAGGGGTCTTCGTAATCATTCTTATGGCATCTATCAGCGGAACATCCGCCATGTTTACCATATTCCTAACCAAACGATCTGCTGTGGCAACACTCCCTGCAAATGAACTTCTATCGGGCAATTTTGCTACACCTCCTTCTATAATGACTTTTAGTCCATTATTCAAGCTTCCAAGAATGCTGTCACCTTCAGGCATACCCGCTCCTCTCATAGAGTCTGTTATCAATGCGATGCGATCAGCCCCTTTTATCTTATAAATTAGTTTGAGAAGAGGTGCCGGTAAATGGATGCCGTCAGCAATAACTTCTACACTCATTTCATCTATCAGGTAGCCGCTTTCAATTACGCCTGCATACCTGTAGCAGTCACGCCTGGTAACGCCGGACATGCTGGAATAAAAATGGGTTGCCAGCGTATAACCATTTTCAAATGCCTCGAGGACCTCCTCGTAAATAGCGTCTGTATGTGCAATGGCAGCCAATATTCCTTTGGATTTTAGATACCTGCCGAATGCTATGGCTCCGGGCAGTTCAGGTGCCGCACTCCATCTCTTTACGATTGAAGTACCGGCCAGTATTTCCTGGTATTCCGCAGGATCTGGGTTGCGGATATATCTTGGATCCTGAGCACCTCTCTGACTTAAAGCAAAATATGGGCCCTCCAGATGCATTCCAATAAACTGAGCGCCCAGATGATTTATTTTATCTGCACTTTCATAAGTCTCGAGCGTTTTAAGGAGGTCTTTCTTTTCGCTGGTAAGCGTTGTCGGGCACATAGAAGTAGTTCCGTAGCGGGCATGTGTTTCAGCTATTTTTAAAAATGCATCAACAGTATTGTCCATGAAATCATGCCCGCCACCTCCATGAATATGAAGGTCTATAAATCCGGGAGAGATGTATTTCCCGCACGCATCTATTTCAAAAGCATCAGTCGCTTCTATATCATTTTCCTCGACAGCTATGATCTTAGCGTCTTCAATGAGTACAGTACCACGCTTAATTAACTTATAAGGTGTAATTATCTTTCCATTACTTATTTTTAATTTTGGATAATTCATAATTTAAGTAGTTGGATTACCAAATGGCCATGCCCGGAGTTTATGTCCTTTAAAAGCATAAAAAACAAGGTAGATATAACAAGGAAATAAAACCCAGTAGGCATAACGCAAACCATAAGTGTCTGCAAGATAACCATATAATAATGGCATAATAGCATTTCCACACAATCCCATGATCATAACTGAAGCTCCTAACTTTGTAAACCGGCCGAGCTTATCTAAAGCCAATGGCCAGATGCCGGCCCAAATCAGCGAATTCGCAAAACCGAGCGAAACAACAAACCAAATGGAAATATCAGTGACATGACCTAAAAATGTTACCGTAGACCTGGAAAAAATAATTAAGAGTGAAAAGATCGTTCCCAGAAGTGTGCAAAAGCGTAAGGCATTTACCTGACTGATGAATCTGGGAATACAAATTATCCCCAAAATATAGCCGCAGATAGTTGCAAACAAAGTATAGGAGGGAAATACCTTTGCCTCCAGGATGTGAATATTCATAGAACCCGCATAGCCAATGATGGTATCAATAGCTATTACCTGTGTGCCAACATGCAAAAAGATCGCAATTGCACCCAGGATGAGATGCGGAAATTCAAAAATACTTGTTTTATTAGCGTTGGCTGTGGAAACCTCAGGGTTTTCATATTCGGTATTGATTTCCGGAAGAGGAGAATAGCGAACCATTAAGCCAAGTCCTAACAACACGACACCAATACAAGTGTAAGGTAAAATCACTCTCCTAATCAATTCATTTAAAACAACATTTCTTGCAACATCGTCCATTAGTGGAATTTGCGCAAATAGTTCTCTATCTGTTGATTTTAAGATCAGCGCAGCAAATATAAGAGGGGCCAGGATGCCCGCACCTTTATTGCAGATTCCCATGATACTTATACGCTGGGCTGCACTTTCCTTTGGACCTAATACGGTAATATAAGGATTGGCAGCGGTCTGCAGAATGGCGAGTCCCGCGCCTAAAGAAAAAAGCCCCAATAAAAATATTTCGTACGTTCTTAGGTATGCCGCAGGTACAAAGATGAATGCACCTATTGCCATTGTCCAAAAGCCAATCATCATTCCTTTTTTAAAACCAAATTTCTTTAATAGAAAAGCTGAAGGGACAGACATAACAAAATACGAGATATAAAAAGCAAAAGCAACTAAATATGACTGAAAATTTGATAACTCACATGCTATTTTAAAATAAGGGATTAAAATGGCGTTAATCCAGGATACAAACCCAAATATAAAGAACAAAACGCCTATTATTAGAATTGAAATCAGTGTATCTCTTTTGCTTAGTGATGATTTCATGATGTTGTCGCCATATTTTTTCATTAATTAAGGTATATCTATGATTTTAAGTGATTAAAATTATGAAAATCCTTCGAAGGATTCTAAATATGCGCTGTAAATAAGAATGAGAACGTTATCGATAACGTTCTCGCTTTTTAAACTGTCTAATTTCTTGTTTGTCAGGATATTTTGCCGCTATTTTGAAATGCTTTATCGTCACATACGGCTTTAATAAAAAAAAAGAAGAATCGAGAACATGAGCTGAAAGACCATAAAATACAATGCTCCTAAACCCAATCGAACTGGAGTATTTTTTACAGTTTGGGTTAGTTTAAATAAAATAAATCACATGAATAATAAACGAAGAGATTTTTTAAGAATTACCGGACTCGCAGGTCTTGGCTTAGCAGGCGGAAATTTATTAAGTAGTTTTAAACCCCAAGAAAAAGCTCCTGGCCTTATAACCGGTTATTCCATGGGAACATTTAACATGTCCGGGTATGCTGCCCCTAAACTGGATGTGGTTCGCGTAGCATTTGTTGGCCTGGGTAACAGAGGTCCGGCAGCTGTAAACCGGCTTAAAAGAATTGCCGGGGTAGATATTAAAGCACTATGTGATCTGCGTCCTGAAAAGGTTAATACTGCAAAAGACCTTTTGAAAGGTACAGCGCACAAACCTGAGATTTATACTGATAAAGAGGACGCCTGGAAAAAAATGTTTGATCGTAATGACATCGACCTGGTTTATATAGCAACCCCATGGGCCCTGCATACGCCTATGGCAGTTTATGCGATGAATAGCGGCAAGCATGTATGTGTGGAAGTTCCTGCTGCTACAACGGTAGAGGAATGCTGGCAGTTGGTAGAAACCTCAGAACGTACTAAGAAGCACTGCATGATGCTGGAAAATTGCTGCTATGATTTTTTTGAATTATTAACTTTAAACATGGCTCGCCAGGGTCTTTTTGGTGAAATTATACATGGAGAGGGGGCCTATATACACGATATTTTGGAGGGTAACTTCTCGAAAACCAAGAATTATAAACTTTGGCGTTTACAGGAATACACTAAAAGGAAAGGTAATCTGTATCCAACCCATGGCTTAGGTCCGGTATGCCAGGCTATGAATATAAATAGGGGTGACAGGATGGACTATCTGGTCTCCGTTTCAGGGAATGATTTTATGATGGAAAAAAGGGCAGAGCAGCTTGCTTCTTCCGATTCGTTTTATAAAGCTTTTACAGGAAAGGATTACAATGGAAATATGAACACGACTACCATTCGCACAGAAAAAGGTAAAACTATCATGTTACAGCACGATGTAACATCACCTCGCCCTTATTCCCGTTTGCACCTTATCAGCGGAACACAGGGAATTGCACAAAAATATCCTCTCCCTGGCAAAATCGCTATAGGCGGAGATGAGTGGTTGTCTGAAGAAAAAATAAGAGAACTGGAAACAAAATATACTCCTCCAATAGTTAAACTTGTTGGGGAAATGGCTAAAGAGATCGGCGGACATGGTGGTATGGATTTTATTATGGATTGGCGTACCATAGATTGCTTAAGAAATGGTTTGGCACTAGACCAGGATGTATATGATGCAGCATTGTGGAGTTCTATACTGCCACTCAGTGAAAAATCACTTGCAAACCGCTCAAATTCGGTAGATATACCTGATTTTACAAGGGGTTTTTGGAAAACAAATAAACCCGTTGATGTCTCCATGTCAACCGGCGGGACAACCAAGGTAATTTAAAAGACTTTATTTAAACCATATATAGGAGCTGAATCCCAATAATAAAAAAACAATGAATATTTTTATAGAAAACGATCCAAAGAAGCTGGGTGAGGCGGCCGGCAAAAATGCAGCACATCTGATTAAACAAGTTATTTCAGAAAAAGGACAAGCCAATATTATTTTAGCAACCGGAACCAGCCAGTTTGAAACACTAAAACAGTTAATAGACGACAAAGAAATTGACTGGAGTAAAGTAGTGATGTTTCACCTTGATGAATATATCGGACTCCCGGAGACTGAACCCGCAAGTTTCAGAAAATACCTCAAGGAAAGATTTCTCAATAACGTTGCACCCCTGCAGGCAGTACACTTGGTGGATGGAGAAGCTTCAGATCCGCAGGAAGAATGTGAACGCCTTGGTAAGATCATTGCCGAAAATCCGATTGACATCGCACTTGTTGGTATTGGCGAAAACGGCCATCTTGCTTTCAATGATCCTCCTGCTGACTTTAATACAGAAAAAGCATACCTGGTTGTTGATCTGGAAGCAGGGTGCCGTATGCAGCAATTTGCAGAGGGATGGTTTAAATCTATAGATGAGGTACCTAAAAAAGCAATCAGCATGTCTGTAAAACAGATAATGAGCTCAAAACACATTATTTGTTCGGTACCAGATAGCAGGAAGGCGGAAGCTGTGAAAAACTCGATAGAACAACCAATAAGCAATTTATATCCTGCAAGTATTTTGCAGGCACATACCAATTGCACCTACTACTTCGATAAAGCATCAGCTCATTTTTTACAAGTAGAACCATAACATAGTTTTAAGGACGGACGATGAATAAATGTCTCAATTCATCTTTGGATTTTATTACGGACAAACAAACAATGGAAGACCTGACTAATCAGTTGTAAATATAAAACAGGTCGGCTTATGGCATTTTAATAAATAGTTATTATTTGGGAGGGAGAAGCTGCTGGATAATATTTTTCAGCAGCTTTAACTGATGATGCGTGGAGTTGCTCTACAGAAGATATTTATCCTTACTTATACGGCATGGCCATAAACTGGGTCTTAAATTATTACGGGCAGCATAAATTACAACAGCAATTTGTTGAAATCTGTGAAAATCGTCCCGAGGATATTGCCGGATTGTCGGAATTATCGTTTGCATTTCAACAAGCCCATAACCAGGAAATGGAATCTTTACTGGTTATGATTTGATGATTAGGATGGGAATTCCATATGGCCTTCAGCGAACTGACACATGCCGTCCAATACTTCACTCAATTTTTCTCCATTTGGCGTTAAAAGATATTCTACCCTGGCAGGTACTTCCTTAAAAGTATCATTACGGAGGATCAAACCATGCTGCTCAAGGGCTTTAAGCCGTTCGGCCAGGACATTATCACTAATGTGCTTAAGGTCATCCTTCAGGCTTGAAAAGCGGTTATTTCCTTCCTCTATGCTAAACAGTACATCGGTCATCCAACGCTTGCTTAGCAGGTAGATCAGCTCGTTTAACGCACATTTTTCCTGCAGAAAGGCTTGGTTATGATAATTCGTGGAAGTTAATTTTCTCATTTTATGTGACAACTAAGTTTATTAGGAGTAACTCACAAATTTCTAAGTTATTGTGCAAAAGGATATTTAGACGTTCATTTGTAATGCATTTCAATGAATGAAAATATCATTTAAGCTACTAATATAAATAAAAATAAAATTTTTAACACTATGAAGTATAGAAAATTAGGAGACTCAGACCTTGAAGTTTCAGTGATTACCTTTGGCGCTTGGGCGGCAGGGGGATGGATGTGGGGCGGCACGAAGAGAAATGAAGCAGTAAAGGCCATCCAGGAATCCTATCACGTCGGAGTCACCTCTATTGATACCGCCCCGATTTACGGGCAAGGTCTCAGTGAGGAAATTGTTGGAGAAGCAATCAAAAACATACCAAGGGACAAGGTACAACTGCTGACTAAATATGGAATGCGCTGGGACCTCCAAAAGGGAGATCTTGCGATGCGCAGCAAAGACAACAGCGGGAAGGACATTGATATTTACAAATATGCAGGTAAAGACAGTATCATTAAAGAATGTGAGGATAGTTTGAGAAGGCTCGGTACTGATTATATTGATCTTTACCAGATACACTGGCCTGATCAGACTACGGCTGTTGAAGAAAGTATGGAAGCTGTTTCCCGGCTTATTGAACAGGGAAAAGTTCGATACGCAGGCGTTTCCAATTACAGTGCTGAGCTTATGCGCCAGGCTGAACGGTATGTTCCACTGGTTTCCAATCAGGTTCCCTATAGCATGGTGAAAAGGGATATTGAAAAGGATGTTGTCCCGTATTGTATTCAGCACAATAAAGCTATCCTGGCTTACAGCCCTTTGGAGCGTGGTTTATTAACTGGTAAAATGAAACCAGGCTACAAGTTTGGTGTAGATGACCATAGGTCAGCGATACATTTCTATACAGACGAGAACCTGGAGAAAGTAAACCTGTTCCTAAATAAAATAAAACCTTTGGCTCAGGAAAAAAATGCGTCTCTCAGCCAGCTGGTCCTTCGCTGGACGGTTCAGCAGCCGGGAATAACTATTGCTCTGGCCGGCGCACGCAACGCAGAACAAGCGTTGCAGAACGCTGCAGCACTAAACATTGAGCTCAGCAGCGAAGAAATTGAATTCATCACCAAACATTTAAACCAACTGGAGCTATTGCCTTAACATCAGAATCAGTTATCAAACTTAAAATCATGAATAAGCACATTTCACGAAAAAAAAGTCTTACTGTTGCTTTAGGGGGGCTGCTGCTTGGCAGTTCCCTTTTGCTGATGGGCAGTAAAGATATCCCTGGAGAAAAACATACCAACAGGAAAATGACAGCCGCTGACCTGAAGATTGAAACGGTCGTTACCGGGCTCAACATGCCATGGGCGACAGCTTTTCTACCCGACGGCAGATTATTGGTAACCGAACGCATTGGGAAATTACGCCTGGTAAAGGATGGTATATTAGATCCCATAGAGATAACCGGTCTCCCTAAAATTCTGTACAAAGGTCAGGGAGGATTGCTTGACATTGCACTCCATCCTGATTACAAATCCAATGGTTGGATTTACATTAGCTATTCCTCCCCAAAAGCCGATGGTGAAGAAGGAGAGGATGGAGGTGCAAACACTGCATTGCTCCGTGCTAAACTTAGGGACCATGAACTCACGGACATTCAGGTGCTGTTTAAGGCCCTGCCAAATGTAAAATCTACTCCACACTTCGGGGGGCGGATCATATTTGATAAAAAAGGCTATGTCTTTTTATCTCTTGGGGAACGCGGACAAAAGGAGAACGCACAAAATCTAAGCAAAGACCAGGGAAAAGTTATCCGTTTACACGAGGACGGAAAAATCCCGGCTGACAACCCATTCGTGAAGACAGATGGTGCCAGACCAGAAATATGGTCCTATGGACACCGAAATCCACAGGGAATGGTCATTCATCCAACTACGGGTGTGATATGGGAACACGAACATGGCCCTCAGGGAGGAGATGAGCTCAATATCATCGGGCGGGGCAAAAATTATGGCTGGCCGCTGATCACCTTCGGTATCGATTACGACAATAGTATCATTTCAAAAGATACCGCCCGAACCGGACTTGAACAGCCCCTGATCTACTGGAGGCCTTCTATTGCTCCATGTGGCATGGCTTTCATTACCAGCGAAAAGTTTAAAGACTGGAACGGTGATCTGCTGATTGGTTCTCTGAAATTTATGTACCTGCAGCATCTGGTTGTGAAGGGGAACAAAATACTGAGCAGGGAAATCATTCTGGAAAATATCGGACGGGTAAGGGACATCCGACAGGGACCCGATGGGAACATCTATGTAGTGCTTGAAAATTCCGGTAAAATTGTTCGTATCAGTCCTAAGGCCTGATCTTTTTTAAATGATTACCAGGCATAACCAAAGGTTATACCTGGTATTAGCCAATTTATAATCATGAAAATATTGTCAATTCTTTTTTGTGGAGCCATATTTGGTCTTTCCCATTTATCAAATCAGGACGATAAACTCGGCAAAAGCATACAGCGCGGAAAAGTCATATACGCTGAAACCTGTATTAGCTGTCATATGGGAGATGGCCGGGGGGTCAGCGGATCGTTTCCTCCACTGGCGAAATCGGACTTTCTGGTTAAAACACCGGAAAGAGCCATAAGCGCTATAAAATTCGGTCTGCAGGGAAAAATCCAAGTAAATGGTACTGAATACAATAACGTTATGCCAAATCCAGGTCTGGCAAATGATGAAATCGCGGATGTAATGAATTACATCCGGAATCTCTGGGGCAACACCTCCAACAAAAAAATGATTACTGAAGAAATGGTTGATGCTCTGAAAGAGTTGAAATAAGAGCGGGAAAATAATTGCTTTCGGTTCCGTCAATCCAGCTATGGACTCCCGGATACTCCGCTGAAAAAAAACGAACCTAAAAGGTTCGTTTTTTTTGCCTACTTTTATTTATAACTATTTGATATTCAGTGCTTTTTTAATTTTAAGTTTTGTTGTAGGCTCGAATCCCACTGGGATGAAAAACGAGTAATATCCAGATGAGAATTATCTTTAAAAGGGGCCAGGATAGTGTAAATCGTTATTTTTGCTTTATCTGTCGCGCTTAAGTTTCGAAAATTTTTAAAGTTTTGCGGCACTTTCATGGCGCATTTACATGATTTATTTTAACTCCAGTAGGGCTTCCTGTACCATCTCATCGCCGTGCTGCTTCTGTCCTTTGAATATAATAAATGGCGACTAGGAGTAACCACATAAAAAACGGGCGAACCGAAAAGCCATACGATATAAACGTCCAGGTAGGCGGTACTTTTAAAATGTCGTTTATTTTTTAACCATAGCTGATCGTACCATATTTACCTGCATGAAAATCTTGATAGGCTTCAGCAACTTCAGTTTGAGTATTCATTACGAAAGGTCCTCCGGCAGCAATTGGTTCTGCATACCTTTCACCACCGAATACAATAATGTCAATGGCAGCTTCGGAATTGTTGCTGATTTCAATTATTCCCTCGTTTCTGTCAAATCCAATGATTTCACCTTCTTGGTATTCAGTGTCGTTAATCAAGGCATTGTGCAGCGGAAGAAAGGCAGCATATTGCATTCCTTTTTCCGTGTCGATGGAAAATTTTTTTCCTGCTTCCAGGTGAATGTGGTATAAAAACTGTTTTGAGTAATTTGGAATTGCGGAGGCCAGATGCTCATACGCTCCCACAATTATCTTGATCCAACCTCTTTCGTCACTTAGCTTTTGTTGAGGAACCTCGCTTGCCTGTACCGGAAGATATTCTGGTGGTTCGGCTTTTTGTTTAGCGGGAAGGTTAATCCAGAACTGAAAAGCATGGGTCAGCAGGTCATCTGATTGGGGATCAACATTCAGTACTTCATCATGAATAATCCCGTTGCCGGCTTTCATCCATTGTGCTCCGCCTGATCTCACTTTTTCCTGATGTCCCTTGCTGTCATGATGATCGGCTTCACCGTTGAGAATGTAAGTTAATGTAGCAATGCCCCTATGCGGATGAGCGCCACTTCCATTTACTTTTTTAACTGATTCGTCAGGAGAATGTTTTATTGGCAAAGCATGGTCAAGAAATACAAATGGACCGACTGCCTCTGCATACCGGTTGGGTAACATACGGTTAATTTTGTATTCCCCAATGTCGGCTCTTTGTCCTTGTGTCGAGAAACTGATTTTCTTTTTCATTTTTCATATTTTTTAAACTAGCCTAACAAATGATTAATGCAGGCCATGTTAGAAAGTAGAAGGCTCGCTAAGATCAGGCAAGCCTTCCATAGTTGATGGTTTTCTGATTAGCTTCCAGATATGGCCGCTAAACGATAATTATATGACCGCAGATTGCTTCTTTGCCGCCCAGGCCTCAGCTGCCCGTGTGTCGGCTGCCTGGCTCGCTTCAATGCGGGAATATATGTCCTGAACCATTGCTGTTTCCCTCACAAATGGTACAACAACCTCCCTGGCAGCCGGAGCAAGCGGCCCTGACCAATCCCGGAACCATTCGGCAATCATAGCGCTTGTTGTATTTGGAACGGCGCCCGCTTGTATCATCCGCAAAACAGCCATGTCGTGCGCTTCTTTTGATGCTCCACCTGAGGCATCGGCGATAAAACAGACCTCGTAATCGTCCTTTAATGCGTTAACCACGGGATAGGCCAGGCACACTTCCGTTAAAATTCCACACATCACCAACCGCTTGCGCCCTGTTTTCTTAACCGCGTCAACGAAACCCTTGTCTCCCCATGAATCCATCGAGGACCGGTCTATTTCCGGAATATCAGGAATTTCGTTACGTAGTGATTCGATCGTTGGCTGGTTTCCTGCCGATTTGACACCGACGGTGCTCAGGATGATGGGAATATCAAAAGCCAGGGCCGCCTTGGCGAGATAGCGTCCATTGAGTTCGACGAGTTTGGGATCGCTTGACCGGATGTAGCTCATTACTCCGGGTTGAAAATCGATCAGGATCAGGGCGCATTCTTTTGAGTCCCAGATTCCACTTGATTTGTTGTTGTTCATAATCTTCGTTTTTGAATTTAATAATAAAATTGAATTTGATAATTCAAAGGTGCATCAGGAGGAAGGCCTAAAACGATGATAAATGATAAAAAAATCTATTGACAAATGATAACGGAACCAGCGGGGAAATGAAGAAATGTAAAGCAGCGATTTTTATTTTTTTGCTGCCTGATGGCGTACCCGGCTGAGGGTTTCCTTGGTAATGCCAAGATAAGAGGCGATCATGTGCTGCGGAAAACGTTGCAAAAATTCGGGGTAAGCGCTTGCGAAATCGGAGTAGCGTTTTTCAGCAGAAAAACTAATTGATGCTGACAATCGTTTTTCAGCAGCGAAAGCATGAAGTTCGTCCAAATGCTGTCTCCATTCGGTTAAAACCGGAATTTGATTAAACAGGTCCATTGAATCGGGTTTTGTAATGATCAGCACCTCGGTATCCTCCCAGGCATCAATATTATAAATCGAGGGGCTGAGCATCACAAAACTTTCACGATCCACGGCCAGCCAATTTTCAATTAACAGACGAACAATATGTTCTGCACCCTTGTCATCAACAGTATATTGCCGCATTGCACCTTTAACTATAAATGCGCTGAATTTACAGACCTGTCCTTCCTGTAAAAAGTATTGTCTTTTCCTTATTTTTTTGTGTACAAATGTATTTTTAATCAGCTCTATCTCGCTGTCGGCAAGCGGCGTCGAAGTGTAACTGTTAATATATTTAATTAGAGACTCGTGCATCGATTTGATAATAAAGTTGCGTTACAAAGATAGATAAAAGCGAATTACCATATTATGAATATTACTTTACATAAGCAGAGTGGGTATTTCAGTGAACTGAAATAGTTGTGCTGCTTCGCTTCCGGAGCTTCAGGTAACGCAGCTGTCGTGAAATTTGTTATTCTGATAAGAGGATTATATATCCAGAATCATTTTTTTGTGCGGTTTAAATTCGGGCAGGTTTTTTATTTATATTTGTTACGTGAGCAAATTCTTTATTTACATATTAATACTGCTGCTCTCCGCATGATCTGCCAAAACCCTGGACATTGATTTTGCTCGGGGCTTTAATTATCTGGAAAGAAATCTCTTTTAGAAAAGTGATGAAGAAAGCGATTGAGATCAATAGCTCATCATTAAAAGCCGACGCCTGGCATCACAGGAGCGACGCCATCACCTCCGTCGCAGCATTTATAGGGATTTCAATTGCGTTGCTTGCAGGGAAAGGTTATGAAAATGCAGATGACTGGGCAGCTCTGTTTGCCTCCGGCTTTATTTTATATAACAGTTATAAAATTTTCAGGCCAGCTTTGGGTGAAATAATGGATGAGCATCTGTATGATGATCTTGTAGAAATTATCCGCAATGAATCAAAGAATGTCAGTGGAATAATTGATACTGAGAAATGTTTTATCCGAAAAGCAGGAATGCGATACCATGTTGAGTTGCATGCAATAGTAGATGGGGACATCTCGGTGAGGAAAGGGCATGATCTGGCTCATAGACTTCAGGACACATTACATTCGCAAATACCGGAATTAGGCAATATCTTCATTCATATTGAACCCTATACATAACTTCATGTTTCAGGTTTGTTTAATTTTTTTGTCTAAAATCTTAGATTGTAATTCTAAATAGCAATATTTTTGCTGTATGACTATTTCAGAATTAGAATCATGGTTTGCCAAATGCCAAGGGGACAAATAGTATCCACATTAAACCATATCGATCTACAAATGCTATAGCAGGACAAGACACGGATAAAGCTAATATTCCACATATGTTTGGTAAAACTATGGTTTCCAAAAAGTGCTCCCAAGGAAATATTTTCCAAAAAGGCTAAAATAATAAACCGTCATCACTCTCCCGTCAGGCAATTCTAATGACTCCGGGTATCCGATATCTACGTTCATCAAATCATTACGCAATTGAACTTCAGTATTGATATCCCAGGTTTTTCCGTTATCACTGCTAAAGCATGCACGGATGCCACCGGGGATGGTGTGGATACCCGGCCTGATGCCATAACTGGCCAGTAAACGGCCATCAGACAATTGGATCAGATCAACGGGGTGACCGATCATCTCTGTCTTCCACGCAGGTACCCATGTTTTGCCATCATCATCTGAATAAGTCATCCAGATCGCATTATCCGGTGCATGGTTGCGAAGCCCCGCTACAATGCGGCCAGACTTTGTACGCACAATTCCCGGCTCCATAAAACCGCCCAGTTTGCCTCCCGGGTCGCTGGCTATAGTAGAAAGATACTTCCATGACTTCCCTTTATCTGTTGACCTGATCATCACTGATGCATGATTCTTAGCGTCTCCACCTAATGAATAGCCTATTATTCCCATCACTATTGAGCCATCCGGCATTTCGATAGGCGCATCTGTAGGCCCTTCAATATTGGTAAACGGCATGTCTCTTGTATCGATGAAATTAGCCTGCGACCAGGTATAGCCATTATCCTTTGAAGTGATGATATGTGCCCCCAGGGAACGCTGTTTCGGATCATTGGTGCGTTTTATTCGGTTGTCCCAATCATAGGTGCCATCTTTATTGTACAAAGCGTTATAAAAAACCCCTACTATAATGGTTCCATCTTTTAGCTGGATGCCGCAACCTTCACGTTCATCCAGGTCTTTGATGCCGGTAATCACCTGCTTTTGTCCCCATGTTTTGCCGCCGTCTTTTGAACGCAGCATAATGACATCACCGTCACTGGCAAAATGTTCTACTGCTTCTCTTGCCATCATGAGTATATCACCGTTCTTTAACTTGATGATATCTGCCGGGTGAAGGTGACGGTAACCGTCTGTATAGACCACATGATGTTCAAACTTATCTGTACCCAGCATTTTACTGTATACCTGTGTGGCCAGTATCTGGGTTTGAAGGTTAACTGAGGCCATATCTTGCCTCAATGCTTCGATCTCACCGGAAAGTATTTCCCTTGACTGCTTCAGCACATCCCGCCTGGCTTTTACCATAAACCAGCCATTTGACCATCTTTCAAACGGCAGCAATTCTACCTGAATGACTGAAGGCTTACCGGCCTCGATAACTGAGTCTGGTACACTTAACTGATAAATGCCGCTATTTCCGTTCAAATGGATCTGCCGCCATCCATACGCATAGGGGAATTCTACCCGTTTGGAAATGTATTTCAATTCATATCCTCCTTCTTTCCAGGTGAAGTCACGTGTGAACCCTATCTGGAAGGTAAGCGCATATTTTCCGTTTATATTTAGTTTTACCAGCGGCCCATGTGTTAATTCTGCGGGAAGTGTTGAACTTGATCCGATAAAAGAGAACGCGGTAGGCTTTTTTTTCGGTACAACACCAGTTTTCCAGGAAAGTATGCTATGTTTCCGCTGACTTTCAGACCACCATGCCCCAGTCATGTAGCCTGTAACAGTCCCCCGGAAATCTCTTACAGCGCCGCTCCTGTTAGCATTGTAATGAAACTCCACTTTATCAAATCCTTCAACCGATTGATGTTCCTGCGCAAATATGATTGTACTTCCTGTAATGAACCAAAAGAGCAGACCGATGATCTTTGTGAAATTATTCATAATTATCCTTTTATTTTTGAAGCCATTTTATCGACTGATATCCATCGGTTATTCTCTCTCACAATTATTTGATCTCAACCAAGCCCAGCGATCTGGACGGCAGCTGCATATCGACAACATAAGGAAGGGTCACGCTGCGAGTCTCACTTTCATCATCGATGTGGATGACAATGTTTTTCGTTCCCTGTCCCGGAAGCTCAAGACGTAAGCCCCGTTTATTATCAGAATAATTGGCCATGGCCACTCCGAACCTCCCGTCTGGTGCTTTCCAGGTTTCAGATTGAATCAACGGCTCGGGTCCATATCCGTAATCCCTGGTTGGTACCCCCGTAATGGTAAAAGGCTGTTGCATTTGTCCATAGACCAGGAAGTCGCGGGCTACGCCATTTCTGAAATGGGTCGCTCGTTTACTCCAGTCCAGAATCGCTTGCTGATCCGGAATTGCGCGATCCCAAATATGATTCCAATCGAACTCAATCTGCCCTTTGTCACGCAATGTGAAGTTGAGCATGTAGCCCTTTACAATGGCTCTTGCTACTGATGCGCGAAGGGCTTCGTCATTCACCGAATTGAGGTAAGCACCTGAATGCGCTGGCATATATTCATGATAAATATAGGCGAACAGAGCGCAATTCAGTGAACCGCCCCCACCAATGCGGGCATCCCAAAACTGAAATTCCTGCAAATAGACTTCCGGCGGCGCACCTTCGCATGAGACCACTGCGTTCGGGTTCTGTGACCGGGCCGCTTCATTATCAAGCTTGAGCAGGCTGGCGAAGGCTTCAGACATCCAGGGACCGGGAACTGGTGGATGGCCGTGATCTGTTGCATAGCAATGTACCGCACCCACCCCCTGGTCAAATTGCTGAATCACCTCAGGACCAAGTTTCGCCATTCCCTGAGTCATTCCCAATATCATCTTCCGGGCAGGCTGAGTGTAAACGCAGGTTGGATAGAGCTTTCTCCATCCGCCCTCTGCTCCGCCCATCAATGTACCGTTCCAACTTCGCGCGATAGCCGAATCGCCTCCATGCGTTTTATAATGTTCCATGCCGTTGTATCCTGTATTTCTCTGCCCAACTACCCAGTTGATACCATTGCCATAAAGCACCGGATGCCAGCCTTTGTCTTTGGCAATCTTCATGAATTTCTTCATAGCTGCTTCTCCACCAACCGGAGGAAAGGCCTCTGGCTGAACCCATGGCCCTGAATGTTCCCAATTGAACACAATAGGAAGCAACGGCGTGTTAAAAGCCTTTGCCAGTTTATCCATATACGGCAAGGCATTGGTTGCCGGAGTATATTCAGGATTGACAGCTGCAGGCGGATCCCAGTCAGCCTGACCCCGCATAGGAAAAGTTACACCTACCAGCGGCTGCAATAGCCATTTTGGAATATCTGACCGCTGCGCTAGTTTACGCGAAGTAAAAGGCTGCTTCGCTGCCCAATTCCTATAAATGTCAGCGGCGGCATACCAATCACCATGAAATGTTCCCAGTGCAATCTCGTAAGCCAACTTTGTTTTTTCTGGCCCGCGGGTTCCAGGATAATGTCCAAGACCCATAGTAACTCCGTCTTTCTCTATCATCGGAGAAATTAATTTTGGCAGCCCGTTGGGATCTTGGCAGGCGATATATAGCCCACCGGAACCATTGTAGTAAGCCAAAAGCTGGGCCGTGCATTCGCGGGGATAATTAGTTTGGCGCCATGTCTCCGGCGTATTAGCCCTCGGTCGTCTCCATGAGCCAATTACTGTGGTAGGTGTGACCGGGCTCGACAAGACTCCGTCGTAAAGCGAGGACAGGATAGAACTATGGTTTTCAGCAGTCGGATTGCTGTCAAAGGGCACTTCAACTATTGGAAATTGCACGTGCCCAATCCACATATTGGTTGGGTTATCTACTTCCAGGCTCCAGTAGGTTAGGGCCTCGTTTTGCGGACACCTGACAGTT
>NZ_DATHGC010000360.1:0-29930 GCF_035317785.1 Pedobacter sp.
CCTATCCTCCTGTATCAACCTCAACCCAAATCTTCCTCCGAAGCGGGTTGCAAAAGTAGAAAAATATAACCAACACCCAAACCATAATCCACTTTTATTCCAACCAAATCCTTAAACACCCTGATACACAACCAGAAAAAAGGCATCTATATATTAGTTGGGACAGGGAATTAACCAAATAAGCCCCATGATCGGGGCTTATTTTTCTGTTTTTTCTTATTCTACTTATCTGTGTCCGGCTTCTTAGGCTTGTCTGAATTCTTAAACGTGGCCTTTATAATGTCATCAAATGAACCACGAACATAAACCTTCTCCGAATACTTGTCTGGACGAACTACCTTGTGCCCCCCAGATTCCTTTTTGCTGTTATCCATTCTCCCAAAATGTTTAAGTACAAAATAAATATTAGCTAATATACGAATTTATTAATAGATGACTATTGTGCTATTGCTTCATCCATACAATTAGCATCAGCGTAAATATCCCTATGCCTATGGCTATATTACTCCATAGCTTAGTGATTGGATTCGGAGACTTGGCCTTTACAGCACCAAAAATAAACCAGAATAAAGGGGTTGCTGAAATTAGGATTAATGCATACCATCCGCCAGTATACCCTTTAATCTTAAGTAATTTGCATCCAGCAACAGCGTAGCCTATTAATATTAAGGCAGGTACTAAAGTAGCAATAGTTTTCATTGTTATTTAAAATAATGCCTTTGATCCCTGAGGGCAGTTAAAAAAAATAGCGTGGGACTCAAGCCACGCTTAGTTTTCAAGGCACTGGTATACCTACAACCCAAACAGACAAGAGCCCACGCATGGCGTGAGCGTCCTACTTCTGTTCTTGGGTTGTTTTGAAATTACCAGTTTCTGAAAACAAGAACATAGCAAACGCTATATCATTAATATCTTAAGTCTTTCGACTATCAGCGTAAAAATATGAAAAGTATTTATCTTTTGTCCGGGCGGAAATTATTAATTTAGAAGTAACTAAATACTACGCCATAATGAACAGTAACGAATTAAAACCGTTTAAGGAAACTTTAGAGAACATTTACAATCAACAAATTGAAATAAAAAAGAAGATAGCTAAGATAAAAAACAGCGATTCATCATCTACTGTTCTAGAAGATATACTAACTGAATGCCGGTATATAGAAAGTGATTTAGCTTACTTTATCGACCTGATTAACCGAACCTAAAATACGTCCTCTGATAGTTCTATGTTCAAATAATAAGCTTTGGATCAAATCAATCTTAATATTCCTGTCAACACCTAACGTAAGAACTTTTTCCACTTCCAAAAGTGTTTTAGCCTCTGCTTTAGTTACCTTATTTTGAATGGCTTCCATAATATAATTTGTTTTGACAAACAAATATTATAAATAATAACTTATTATGCAAATTACTTTAAAATACAAAGCGCTTTTAATCAATAGGCGCAATCAGATCAATATATCTAATTCTAGCATTACCACATTTGCTAACTGCATCATGAAACCTCGTATGCTCTGCTAGTAATCTAGTGTTGAATCTATAGCTGATCTCGTCACAATAACGCTGAACATGCTTGCGACTGATAACATGATAAGTACCGTAAATACTACGCTTTAGCACACTCCAAAAGTTCTCTATTGTATTGGTATGGACATCGCCAATTACATAAACCTTATCAACATGCTTAATTGTATTATGGGTAAACTTAGTCCCTAAGTCCTGATAGGCATACCAGGTATCAGTCATTAGCTTGGCACCTACTTTGGCATTTTCAACTACAAACGGATGCAAATGTTCTTTTTTGGTGTTAGGCACGTATTTTAATCTCACCTCTCCTTTTCGCTGAACAATTCCCACAATAGGCATCTTATCTTCACTAGCAGCTCTACCCATGCTGCCCTGACCTTTCATATATCCCCGCTTACTTAGATGCCTGTTCTTTTCTTTCCCACCTACATAAGTTTCATCTGCCTCGACAACTCCGTCTAACAACTCTGGTGCGTTATGCTTCAACATCGTTCTGATCCTATGCAGAATAAACCAAGCTGTTTTTTGCGTCACACCCAAATCTCTGGATAATTGTAAACTTGAAATGCCCTTTTTGTGTCCAGTACATAGGTACATAGCCGCAAACCATACCCGTAGTTTGATCTTCGTATTCTCGAAGATTGTACCCGTAGTTACACTAAACTTTTTATGACAATCCTTATCCGAACATTTATAACCCCTGTTGGTTACATATGCTTTCTTAGCACTTCCGCAATGCGGGCACGTAACAACACCGCCCCACCGCTGACTGGTAAGATAATCTATACACGTCTGCTCTTCTCTAAAATGATCTAGTAATTGTATTACACTTTTGAATTCGCTTGTCATGGCCTTGAAATATATTTCAAATATACATCTTGTCCCGACAACTACCTAATTTATTTTATATTACTGTTAATAAAAATAAACGCTAAGTTTGCTATATAAAAAAACCGATCAGGTTCTTACGCGCTGATCGGTTTAAAAGTGAAGATGATAATTTGTTATCTGTTGGACTACTTCGCAAACTTGTCGTTTGCTTTTTGTCACGGTTTATGACTTGTATCTGTCGGCCGCTCCGTCAATCGTTATGAAAGCGGTTCACTAGTTCATCTATCATCACCCTCGATTTCAAAAGCAAAGCTAGTGAATAATCACTAGCTTTTTTTGGTTTATTCATGTCCCAACTAATATATATATGCCAGAAAAAATACAGCAGCTACCCGGCCAAACCGCAAACCATACAGGAATGGGCAGTCACGCTTTAAATCTATCGCCTCTCCAAGGCTCAATTGCCAGTATACATACTCCATTGTCAATATACTCCATTGATACTATATATATAACTATACGCAATTGCTATTGGCTATGATATTATAAGTATGCTGCATCCGGCGATGACCGGAGGTATAGCCATAACAGGGTAAGGCAGATAAGACAGTGCCCGGTACCTGCCGGGCCTTAAAGTCCAGCATTAGTCCAACTTTAGTCCAGCATTAGTCCAACTTTTGCCGGAAAAACATGGACTAATGTTTCACTTTCAATTCAATTATCCTTCACTAACATCAGCACCACTCTGAACACTGCAGCTATCCACTGCTTATACAACATCCCAGTACATCAGAGACCCCCACATTTTTAACGCCATAAGCCACGGTCCAATACGAGATTAAACAAAATCACAGGAATGTATCATACCGGGATACATGACAGAAGCCAGGCCCAGACATGCAGCAATAAAAAGATTTTAGAAATATCCGGGTTAGTATTGGCCGGTCGACAGCAGCACCAATGTGCAGGCCCTTAACGGTTCAATACCGTGCTGCTCCAGCAAAGATTCTAGCTCCCTGTTTTCAGTGCCTGGATTGAAAACAACTCTTTTAGGATTCGTTTGCAGTATATAATCATAGTAACCACTTTGCAAATGCGGACCTATATATAATGTAATGGTATCAATGTCATTGTGAATCTCGCCCTGCTCTTCTATTTCCACACCGGATACTGTTCCTTTTTTTATACCGACATTGACAATGGTATGCCCTTTTGAGGTAAGCATTTGTGCCGCCATGTATGCATATCTTGCAGGATTTGTTGTTGCACCAATAATTAATGTTTTTTTCACGATCTAAAATTTAAGCAGTAAAGCAATTTGCCCGCCATGATAAGCATGGTGCTGAATCAATCCATTCAATAATTCCCATTTAGTCAGCCGGGGACCCTCTATATGACGAACATTTTCCAGCCATTGATCACCAGTCATCATCAGGGCCAGGTTGACTAGTTTTTCATTGGCAATATGAAAGTCACGCAAGATCACATCCCAGGAGGCAGGCGTTTCTTCATTTACCTCGGGCCAGTCCCCATTTTCAGGTTCTTTGGCCATATTATCCATTAACCTGGAAATCACTTCTTCAGTCCAGGCAGTCAGGTGAAGCACCAATTCCGCTATGGTATGTGCATTGGGGATAGGCCTTTTAAAAACCTGCCTGTCTTTTACCGACGAAATTATCGCCGACACATTATTACCATGCCAGGCATCACCACTGTAGGCCTTCCTCAATTCACTTGCAAAATCAATCATAACTAACTAACAAACGATCACTAAATCTGTTTAATAATACTTCATTACCGCATTGGCACAATTGACACCGTCTATAGCTGCAGATACGATTCCGCCGGCATAGCCTGCACCCTCTGCACATGGAAATAATCCCGCCACCTGAGGGTGCTGAAGAGTTTCCCGGTCCCTTGGTATCCGCACAGGGGACGAACTCCTGCTTTCTACACCGACCAATATCGCTTCATTGGTAAAATAACCTTTCATCTTTTTTCCAAACAAAGGTAACGCGTTTTTTAAGCTGGATGCTACAAAATCCGGCAAGGTATCTTTTAACATCACACTTCTGGTGCCGGGTAAATAGGAATTTTTTGGAAGATCAGGGGATACTCTGCCTTCAACAAAGTCCACCATCCGCTGGGCTGGTGCTACAAGATCACCACCGCCAAGTTTAAAAGCAGTCCGCTCTATTTCGGCTTGAAAATGCATCATGCGCAAAGGATCATCGCCCTTCACATCATCAAGCGTGATTTGCACTACAGTTCCTGAATTGGCATAAGGGTTATTTCTTTTAGAAGGCGACCAGCCATTTACTACAATTTCATGCTCATGAGTAGCGCATGGTGCTATTATCCCTCCCGGGCACATACAAAACGAAAAGACTCCCCTGGACCCGACCTGCTCTACTAAACTATAATAAGCAGGCGGCAAAAACTCACTTCTGGTGTCGCAGTGGTACTGAGCGGCATCAATAATAGCTTGCGGGTGTTCAATCCTGACCCCCAAAGCAAATGGCTTGGCTTCGACCAGGATGTTTTTTCTATGCAGCAACTCGTAAATATCCCGGGCGGAATGGCCGGTAGCCAATATAATCGCTTCGGCAGGCAGCTTTTCCTGATGATCAGTAATCACGCCCTTTATCTTGCCAAATTCGACCAGAATGTCTGTTACCTTTCGCCCGAAATGCACTTCTCCGCCGGCATTCTCAATTGTTTCTCTGATGGCAGTAATGATATGCGGAAGCTTGTTTGTTCCAATATGGGGACGCGCATCTATAAGAATGTCTTCTGTCGCGCCATGCTGCACAAAGGTTTGAAGTACTTTATTGATGTCTCCGCGCTTGTTAGACCGGGTATACAGCTTACCATCAGAATAAGTACCCGCGCCACCCTCACCATAACAATAATTAGATTCTGTATTTACTATTCCTTCTTTATTTATTGCTGCCAAATCTCTTCTGCGCTGTTTTACATCTTTCCCCCGTTCCAGTACTATGGGTTTTAATCCATTTTCAATGCATTGGAGTGCAGCAAATAGACCGGCAGGACCGGCTCCAATAATCAGCACATGTTTTGCATTACTGACATTTTGATAGCTGACCCTGAAATGTTCTGCCATAAAAGCCTCATTGATAAACACCTTTACCTGCAGTCTGTAGATTACTTTTCGGGAGCGTGCATCAATCGACCTTTTGAGCACCTGATACCCATTAATGGCAGATTGATCTGTTTTTAAAGCTATTGACAAGGCTTTTCTGATGGCGTCATCTTGTCCTAATTCTTCCGGAGCGAGTGTGATCTCTATGTCTTTTTGCATAAACTGTCAGGTTTTTATCCCGAACTGTAACAAAGGTACGAAAGTTGAGTTCTAATGTGTAAATTAACCAATGCAAAGCAAATCCCCTCATTGAGAATTACATTTGGGACAATTAAAACAACAAATAAAAACAACATGAAACCTGCGGAGCAAGCTTCATGACAATTAAAACAACAAATAAAAACAACATGAAAAAAGTAGTATTAGCAATAGTAGCGATTTTAGTTTTGATCCTGGCCATTAGCGGTTGTGGCTACAATGGGCTTGTTAAACTTGATGAAGATGTAAAAACAAAATGGGCACAGGTAGAAACACAATATCAGCGCCGTTCTGATCTCATTCCTAATCTGGTAAGTACCGTTAAAGGTGCTGCGAAGTTTGAGCAGGGAACCTTGACCCAGGTTATCGAGGCCAGATCCAAAGCAAGCCAGATCACCATTGATCCGGACAAACTGACCGAGGAAAACATGCAAAAATATCAGGCAGCCCAGGGTCAGCTTAGCCAGGCCTTAGGAAAACTAATGGTGCTCACTGAAAATTACCCGGAACTTAAGGCTACCCAGCAGTTCAGCGAACTTTCAGCCCAGCTAGAAGGTACTGAAAACCGCATCACTGTAGCGAGGAAGGATTTTAACGAATCTGTCCAGACTTACAATGTCAAAGTGAGGTCATTCCCCAACAATCTTACCGCCGGTATATTTGGCTTTAGTCAGAAAGCTGCATTTAAAGCGGATGCAGGCGCCCAAAACGCACCTAAAGTAGAATTTTAATACGATTTCATGGGATTATTCACGGAACAAGAACAGGAAGAGATTTCAAATGCCATATCAAATGCGGAAAAGGCGACTTCAGGAGAAATCAGAATTGCATTAGAGGAACATTGTGAAGGCGATGCATTTGAAAGGGCAACCGGCTACTTTGCAAAACTGGGGATGGATAAAACATCCCGGCATAATGGCGTATTGATCTATATGGCTCATGCCGACCATAAATTTGCCATAATAGGAGACCGGGGCATCAATAAAGTAGTCCCTCCCGATTTTTGGGAAACAACCAAGGTTGCCATGCAGGCACATTTTGCGGCAGGTAATCTGGCCCAGGGAATGATAGCAGGTATCGTCCTGGCGGGAGAAAAATTAGCACTCTTTTTCCCTTCGCAAAATGACGACGTCAATGAGCTGCCGAATGACATTATTTTTATGGATCAAAACAAAAGTAGCAAGGCATGAAAAAATTAATAATAGCCCTGTTTTTAAGTTTTGTGTCTTTGTTGAGCTTCGCCCAGGATTTTCCGGCAAAGCCCAACAAACTGGTCAATGACTATACCGGGACATTATCATCGGCCCAGATTCAGCAACTGGAGCAAAAATTAGTTGCTTTTGACGATTCCACTTCTACCCAAATTGTCGTAGCCATCGTAAAATCTGTTGGCGATTACGATATTAATGAATACGCGCTGGAACTGGGCAGAAAGTGGGGTGTGGGAAACGCAGGCAAGAATAACGGTATTATGATTCTGGTAGCGCTTGGCGACAGAAAGATCTCTATTCAGACTGGTTACGGCCTGGAAGGTGTTTTACCGGACATTTATGCCAAACGTATTATTGAAAATGACATCAAGCCGTATTTCAAGTCCGGCGATTATTATGCCGGCCTGGAATCAGGAACTGATGCCATCATTAAATATACCAAAGGAGAATACAAAAATGACAAGCCCAAAACCAAAGGAGGCGGTGGTATTCCCTCAATATTCATAATTCTCGTCATTATTGTTGTGATCATCATCATTGCTAAAAAGGGTGGCAGAGGCGGCGGTGGCAGCCAGGTAATTGGTGGCCGCGGTGTTGCTGACGCACTGTTCTGGAGCATGTTGCTTGGCGGAGGAAGAAGTTCCGGAGGCGGCTGGGGAGGAGGCGGCTCCAGCAGCGGCGGTGGTTTTGGTGGTTTTGGCGGAGGCAGCTTCGGCGGCGGCGGCAGCAGCGGAAGCTGGTAAAGATATGTACAGACGAGACCTGATCTTAGCTGAAATACAGAAACTGACCCAGGTGCTGGCACGAATCATGGGACTGAAGCTTGAAGGAAAAACTATCGAAGCGGAAGACCTGTTTGCGGAATCTCTTCAAAAAGATTTCGAAATGTCTCCGGAAGATTTCTTTTCCAATGACACTGAAGCATTTAAAACTGCCCTTCTTCGACATACTTACACAGCTGAAAAGCTGGAGATGCTTGGCCAATTTATTTATGAGCAGTTCAGGACACCGGCCGACGATATCCGAAAACAAGCCTTTGCTGAAAAGCTACTCGTGATTTACCAGGTACTGGAAAGCAAATATCACATTGTTAACATGACCAATCTGGACCGTCAAAAAAACGTCCTTCAATATCTTAATACCTAAAAATGGAGATTCTAAAATGGAAAAAACTTTCATCCAAATATTTGGTGAGAGAAAAATGGGCGACTTTACGGGTGGATACCTGCGATTTGCTGAACGGAACAATAAAAGATGATTATTACGTATTGGAATATCCGAATTGGGTAAACGCTGTGGCACTGACCGCCGAAAATAAAATTATTCTGGTGAGGCAATACCGTCATGGCGGTGATATCATTTCCCTTGAGGTTCCGGGTGGCGTAATAGATGGGGATGAAGCCCCTGAGTCGGCTATAAAAAGAGAGTTGCTTGAAGAAACCGGCTATTCTTTTACGGATGCGAAATTGATCGCCACGACCTATCCCAATCCAGCTACCGCAAACAATTTGACTTATACCTATTTACTTACAGGAGGGATAAAAACTCATCAGCAGCATTTGGATGAACATGAGATCCTTAATGTTGAAGAGTACACGGTAGAAGAGGTAAAGCAGCTTTTGAAAGACAATAAAATTGCCCAGGCACTGCATGCCGCCGCTCTGTTTTATGGATTAATGGAGCTCGGGGCACTTGTATAAAAAAAATGACAGCAATAAAAAAGCCGCTGATTTAACCAGCGGCTTTTTTATTGCTAACTGTGAGCACTAGCTCATCTTTAATTTCTTCTGTATATCGTGTACGTAACCTTTAAATTTTTTGTCTGTATCAATCAGGTCTTCGACTGTCTGGCACGCGTAGATCACCGTAGAGTGATCTCTCCCTCCAAAGAAGGCCCCAATTGTTTTCAATGAAGATTTGGTGTGGCTTTTTGAAAGATACATCGATATCTGCCGTGCCTGAACAATTTCGCGTTTGCGTGTCTGGGACTTCACCATGTCCACAGGAACTTCAAAATACTCACACACCAGTTTCTGGATATATTCCATAGAGATCTCCTTGGACGTGTTCTTGATAAAGTTCTTTAGCATCTGCTTGGCCAGGGCCAGGTCAATGTCTTTCTTGTTGAGTGTGGATTGAGCCAGCAGAGACACCATTGCTCCTTCAAGCTCCCGTACATTGTTATCAATATTATGCGCTACGTATTCTATCACCTCGGCAGGAAGTTCTATGCCATCGGCATACATTTTCTTTTTCAGGATAGCGATCCTGGTTTCCAGATCAGGAATTTGAAGATCTGCAGACAGCCCCCATTTGAAACGGCTCAATAACCTTTCTTCTAATCCTGCAAGGTCTTTCGGCGCTTTATCAGACGAAAGGATGACCTGTTTACCTGACTGGTGCAGGTGGTTGAAAATATGAAAGAAAATGTCCTGTGTTTTCTCCTTACCGGCAAAATTGTGCACATCATCCATGATGATCACATCCATTGCCTGGTAGAAGTTAACGAAATCGTTTATCGTGTTGTTCTTCAATGAATCTACGAATTGCTGACAAAATTTTTCGCAGGACACATAGATCACCAGCTTATCAGGCATATTGCGTTTAATCTCATTACCAATTGCCTGGGCCAGGTGGGTTTTGCCTAATCCTACCCCACCGTAGATCATCAAAGGATTGAAGGAAGTACCTCCGGGCTTTGCGGCTACCGCGTAACCTGCTGAACGTGCCAGGCGGTTGCAATCTCCTTCTATGTAATTTTCAAAGGTATAGTTTGAATTTAACTGAGGGTCTACGTTAAGCTTTTTTAATCCCGGGATGATGAACGGGTTCTTAATGTCCTTGTTTATTGAAACAGGAATTGGCATAGATTGTATCTTGGCCTCTGCCCCATTTCCATTACTCGGCATATTGGTCGTATAAGGAGAACCTGTGTTGGAAGATTTATCCACAACAATGTTGTACTCCAGTCTTCCTTCATCTCCCAATTGCTTTTTTACTGTCTTGCGCAGCAGGCCAACATAGTGTTCTTCCAACCATTCATAGAAGAATAAGCTTGGTACCTGTATGGTCAAAACTTTGCCTTCCAATTTTAGCGCGGATATAGGTTCGAACCAAGTTTTGAAACTTTGGGTCGGAATGTTATCCTTTATGATTTGGAGACAGTTTTTCCATACTTCTGTACAAGTTTTTTCCATAGTTATTCTATAATTTGTTGGTTTACAGTGACGATACGAGCATAAAAAAAATGCTGTTTCGAGAGATCGAATATTCAAAAAATTATCAACAAAAAAAACTTAATTTTCATTTATTTGGTAAGTGCTTAGACAGCAGTCGCATACCCCACTTAACCTGAATTTTTTGTGTTGATAACTATTTCTTAACATACTTTTTAATATTCTCCGAAAACGCTACGCATTACATCCGCTACTTCTCCAAGGGTTGCATAAGCCTCTACTGCCACGAGTATAAAAGGCATCAGATTGGCTGTTCCTTTCGCAGCTTCTTTAAGGTCGGCCAATGCAAACGACACTGCTTCATTGTTTCGCTCAGCTTTAAGCGTATCCAGCTTTATGGTCTGTACTGTACGGATTGATTCATCAATAACGAAACCATCATTGATGGCCTCCGTCTTCTGGGTAAACTTATTAACACCAACTATGACCCTGCTGCCTTCTTCTACTTCCAGCTGATGGCGATAGGCGGCATCAGCTATTTCATTTTGTATGTAGCCTTGTTCAATGGCATTGACTGACCCGCCCATTGCATCAATTTTGTCCATATACAACTGTGCGGCAGCTTCTATCTCATCAGTCAGCGTTTCCACAAAAAAAGAGCCTGCCAAAGGATCTACTGTTTCAGTTACCCCGCTTTCATATGCAATCACCTGCTGGGTCCTCAAGGCGATTTTTGCTGCTGCTTCCGTAGGCAGGGACAAAGCTTCATCATACCCGTTGGTATGGAGTGACTGCGTCCCCCCCAATACCGCTGCCATTGCCTGATTGGTTACCCTGATTACGTTATTAAGCGGCTGCTGTGCAGTGAGCGTGGAACCACCGGTCTGTGTATGGAACCTTAGCATCTGTGCTTTTTCATCCGTAGCTCCCAGTCCCCTGGTTATTTTGGCCCACATTCTCCGGGCGGCCCTGAATTTGGCTATCTCTTCAAAGAAATTGTTGTGGCAGTTAAAAAAGAAGGACAGCCGCCTGGCGAAAACATTAATATCCAAACCTTTTTCAAGAGCTGCCGTTAAATATGCTTTTCCATTTGCAAGTGTAAATGCAAGCTCCTGTACCGCGGTTGACCCTGCTTCTCTAATGTGGTATCCGGAAATAGAAATGGTGTTCCACCTGGGCACCTCCCTGCTGCAATATTCAAAAATATCCGTGATGATCCTCATTGAAGGCTTTGGCGGATAAATATAGGTACCCCTGGCTGCGTATTCCTTCAATATGTCGTTTTGTATGGTGCCGGAGATCTGCCTGATGTCAGCCCCCTGCTTTTTGGCCAGTGCGATATACATTGCCAATAAAATAGACGCGGTAGCATTGATGGTCATTGATGTTGTGATCTTCTGGAGTTCAATCCCGTCAAAAAGCATTTCCATATCTTTAAGCGAATCAATTGCAACACCTACTTTTCCCACTTCGCCTTCCGCCATCTCATGATCAGAGTCATATCCGATTTGAGTAGGCAAATCAAAAGCGACTGAAAGCCCCATTGTTCCCTGCGCCAACAGGTAGTGATACCGCTTGTTCGATTCTTCTGCTGTTGAAAATCCAGCATACTGCCGCATCGTCCACAACCTGCCCCTGTACATGTCCTTTTGAATACCCCTGGTGAATGGAAACTCACCGGGGGCCTCCGCTAATGGTGGCGCAGAAGAATAAATTTCTTTGATCTCTATACCGGAGCTTGTCACAATCTTTTTTTCTTCCATGACTTAAAACAGTTCTTGAATATCTTTTTTTATGAGCGCCAGAGTCAGATCATAAGGATTTTCGGCTGAAGCTGCCATGTGCTGTAAAACTTTTTTACTCAGGTCCACGCCTTCCGCGTCAGCAGGAAGGTTTCTCACTGCGTTGTTGATCATAGCCAGGGTATCTTCTTTCAGCTTACTCACGATATTCCATATCAGCGGACTAACATACAACTGCTGAGCTACATTGTGCTGGTATTCGGACCTGATCTCGTTGAGCAGTACAGATTGCATATCGGCTAATGAAATACCCTGGTGGTGCAATCTTATAAATAAATTGGTTGGATTAATCCGCTCTATGAAAAGAATTAATCTCTCATGTGCCTGTAACCTTAACATCAGCAATTGAGGACGTTCTTCCTTTTTAACCTCTGCCAATTTCAACCTAAGGTATCTTTGTATATCGGGTCTGACCAGGTAATACCCGGCTGTCACAACGATCACGCCGCCGCCGGCAAGTCCGGCAATATCCATTATCAGTTTATTTATGTCCATTCAGCTTTGTTTGAATACGGTAATAATTAGTCTTTTATCCCAGCAAAAGTCTGCATTTTATTTATCTTTACATGATAAAACAATTTTTAACAGGCTACGATACGGAACATAATATTAAATAATATGAGTACTACAGTGGATACAGCATTTGCGCCGGTTACCTTTACAGAAGGAGCAGTTAAAGAGCTTTTTAAATTGAAGGACCAGCAGGAGATTTCTGAGAATTTCGGATTACGTGTCGGAGTTGAAGGAGGAGGATGCTCCGGGATGACCTATGTACTTGGTTTTGATCAAAAAAAAGACGGGGATCAGGAATTCATAATTGACGGCATTAAAGTTTTCATGCACAAGGCACACCAGATGTACCTGCTGGGCATGCAGGTAGACTGGCAGGATGGGCTAAATTCAAGAGGTTTTACCTTCAGCAACCCGAATGCTAACAGCACTTGCGGTTGCGGGACAAGCTTTTCTGTTTAGACAGAATTTGATTGTAACATTATAGGTGGTCTCGTTGTCTTAACAGCGGGACTTTTTAATTTTATCCCTTAAAGAATTTTATTTCTGCAGAATGACCTACACCGAAAACGTAAGACTAGCAATTCAATCTATAAAAAGTAACCGGCTGCGTACTTTGCTTACGGCATTGATCATTGCTATTGGCTTATCGGCGTTAGTGGGTATTTTAACCACGCTGGATGCAGTGAAAACCAGCATGACCGAAGCGTTTTCGAGTATGGGTGCCAATTCTTTTACAATAAGAAACAGGGGAACAGGGATCAGAATCGGCGGTGGAGGAAAAAGACCAAAACCATTTCGGTCTATTAAATATGAAGATGCCACCAGTTTTAAAGAAAGGCTGAACGCCCCGGCAAATGTAGCAATAAGTGTATTCGCCAGTGGGGGATCAACCGCCAAATACGGAATTGAAAAAACAAACCCAAACATTAACATTCAGGGTATTGATGAAAACGGTTTAAATTCTCAGGGTCTTGATTTGGCTTTGGGGAGAAATTTTAGCCAGAAAGAAGCATTTTCAGGAAACAATCTATGTATCATAGGAAGCGAAATCAAAGAAAAGCTGTTCAAAAACGAAGATCCGCTCGATAAGGTCATCAATGTAGGCAACAGCAGGTTAAAAATTGTTGGTGTACTGGTTACCAAAGGCCAGAGTATGGGCTTTAGCGGAGACAGAACTGTGTTTGTTCCCCTGTTAAAAGCCAAACTGATCAATTCCAACTCCAATCCATCATATACTATAACCGTTGCAGTTCCAAATAACGAACAAATGGATAATGTGATAGGAGAAGCGACCGCTGAATTTAGAAATATCAGAAAAGTGAAGATCGCTGAACCTAATAATTTTGAGATCACCAAAAGTGATGCGGTTGCGCAGACCTTGTTTGAGCAATTAAGTTATATCGTATTGGGTGGCATAGCCATTGGTGCGATCACGCTGATCGGTGCTTCTATTGGCCTGATGAACATCATGCTGGTATCGGTAACTGAAAGAACCAGGGAAATAGGTATACGAAAAGCAATCGGGGCCAATCCTTCGGTGATCCGAAAGCAATTTCTAATTGAGGCGGTAATGATCTGTCTTATGGGTGGTGCATTTGGTATATTTTTAGGTATCGCTATAGGAAACCTGATTTCCTTTTCAATGGGCGGATCCTTCCTCATTCCCTGGGAGTGGATCATGGGCGGTTTTGCGCTTTGTGTGCTTGTAGGAATCGGCTCAGGATATTACCCCGCAAAAAAAGCGTCTAAACTTGACCCGGTAGAAGCATTAAGATATGAATAGTTTTTATCGCCCATGATATTGGGCATCATAATAAGCCTGGTAATTTCCTGAGGTCACATTACCCAGCCATTCTTCATTTTCCAGGTACCATTCCACTGTTTTGGCCAGACCTTCTTCAAACTGAAGGCTTGGCACCCAGTCCAGTTCTTTTTGCAGTTTGGTCGAATCGATCGCATAACGAAGGTCATGTCCCGCCCTGTCGGTTACAAAGGTGATCAGTTTTGCCGAGTCCCCCGGTGTTCTGTCCAATTTTTCATCCATGATCCTGCACAGTAAATGGATCAGGTCAATATTTTTCCATTCATTGTGTCCGCCTATATTATAGGTCTGTCCTGTTTTCGCCTGATGAAAAATAACATCTATCGCCCTTGCATGATCTTCTACCCATAGCCAGTCCCTTATATTCTCCCCTTTTCCGTATACAGGTACAGGCTGGTTATTTTTAATGTTATTGATCGCAAGAGGAATCAGCTTTTCAGGAAAATGATGTGATCCGTAATTGTTCGAGCAGTTGGAGATCACCACATCCAGTCCATAGGTGTCGTGGTATGCCCTTACAAAGTGATCCGAGGAAGCTTTCGATGCCGAATACGGACTATGCGGGTCATAGGCAGTAGTTTCAGTAAACATTCCTGTTTCTCCCAATGCCCCGTATACCTCATCTGTGGAAACATGATAAAAACGTTTGTTTGCATAGTCTCCTTTCCAATACTCTTTGGCTGCATTTAACAGGTTCACTGTCCCGATCACATTGGTCATCACAAATGCACTGGGGTCAGTTATGGAACGGTCAACATGGGATTCTGCCGCCAAATGAATGATCGCATCAAATTTTTCCTTCTGGAACAGCTCATTTATTTCAACCGCATCAGTTATGTCCGCTTTGACAAAACTGTAATTCGGTTTATCTTCTATGTCTGTCAGGTTTGCTAAATTCCCCGCATAGGTCAGCTTATCCAGGTTTACAATCTGGTAATCGGGATACTTATTTACAAATCTTCTCACAACGTGAGAACCTATAAACCCTGCACCCCCTGTTATTAGTATTTTTTTCATGCTATAATTCTTTTGGCAAACCAAGCTCCCGGGCCACCGCCTCAGATTTATTGGTATATATTTTATTTAAAACGTCGTTTAGCTGCTCCTTGAGATCGAATTGAAGGTCTTCATGCATTCTATAGTATTTATTCAAAACACCCTGCGTTGATTTAACAAAATAAACCATGAGCTTCTCATTAAACTTATGCAGCGGAGAAAAAAGACTTTCCTTAAATGCTATCGGGATCAGACCCAGCAAATGTATCCTTAGCTCGATATCGGAGCCGGCATCTTTGGTCACTTTAAAATGATGATTGGTCTGGCCTAAAAGCCCCCTCATCTTTGTGAGTGTATCTTTGGACGTCAGTTTTTTATTATTCAAAAGCTCACCTACGCCTCTGTCTATCAGAGATACCAATGCCTCATGCCGATCAACAAGGTCTTGTTCATCTTCCAGCAATTTAAAATGAAGATGCTCTGTTAAGACTTTATCTTTAGCAATGAGCCTGAGCAAAAGTTTATCTTTTTCCTTTTCAGGAAGAGATCTGATCGCCAGTTTAAGATCCTTGTGCTCACTTAACAGCATCTAGAATGGATTTTCCTTTAAATATTTCTCCCATTTCCATGCAGAAGACATCATTTCTTCTAAACCAAGCTCCGCTTTCCAGCCCAGTACTTCTGTTGATTTGGTGACATCGCCCCAAACCTGCTCAATATCTCCAGCTCTCCTGGGGCCTATCGTATAATTCAATTTTTCGCCGGTTGATTTTTCAAAAGCATCAATGACTTCCAATACGGTTGATCCTTTACCTGTCCCCAGGTTGAACACTTCATAATTAGATTCAGCTTTATCGCTCTCCAGTCTTTTAATGGCCGCAACATGCGCCTTAGCCAGGTCCACAACATGAATGTAATCTCTGACGGCACTTCCATCAGGAGTATTATAATCATTGCCGTAAACGGTAATGGGACCGCGCTTGCCTATGGCTGACTGGGTGATAAAAGGAACCAGGTTTTGAGGAACCCCGATCGGCAATTCCCCGATCAACGAAGTATGATGTGCCCCCACGGGGTTAAAATAACGAAGTGAAGTAACCTTCAGAGAAGGGACAACCGCACAGGTCTCCCGTAAAATTTCTTCAGCAATCTGCTTGGTATTTCCATAAGGTGATTCCGCCTTTTTTGTTGGCGCCTCTTCAGTTACAGGCAGTACATCTGGCTGACCATAAACGGTACATGAGGAGGAAAAGACCAATTTTAAGGAGCTGTCAAAGGCATTGATTAAATTGATCAGTGAATAGAAATTATTTCTATAATATTTTAAAGGCTGCTGAACAGATTCTCCTACTGCCTTGAAAGCAGCAAAATGGATCGCTCCTGATATATCCTTATGCTTAGCGGCAAATTCCTTGATTTTGTCCTCATCACACAGGTCAAGTTCAGCAAATTCTGGTTTTGCTCCAATGATGGCTTCAATCTGATCGAGTATTTTCGGGTTGGAATTGGACAGGTCATCAATGATGATTACTTCATAGCCTGCATTGTATAATTCTACCACTGTATGTGAACCAATAAAACCGGTCCCGCCAGTCACTAATATTTTCGACATTCTTTTTAATTAACGATTATAGGTTGTAAAATCTTTATGTTCTTTATTTATTAATGCTTCTTTCGGCAAAGATTTAAAATACTCGTAAGTGATCTTAAGTCCTTCTGCCCTGCTTATTTTTGGTTCCCAGCCCAGAATTTTCCTGGCTTTTGTGATATCAGGCCTGCGCTGTTTGGGGTCATCAACCGGCAGATCCCGCAATACCAGTTTTTGGGTAGTACCTGTCAGTTTAATGATCTCTTCACCAAACTGTTTAATTGTAATTTCATCAGGATTTCCAATATTAACAGGCTGTGCATAATCACTCAGCAGTAACCTGTAAATGCCTTCAATTAAGTCATCTACATAACAAAAAGACCTGGTCTGCGATCCGTCCCCAAATACCGTCAGGTCTTCGCCGCGAAGTGCCTGACCAATAAAAGCAGGGAGTACCCTTCCGTCATTCAGGCGCATTCTTGGTCCATAAGTATTAAAAATCCGGACTATCCTTGTCTCTAATCCATGAAAAGTATGATAAGCCATCGTCATTGCTTCCTGAAAACGCTTTGCTTCGTCGTATACCCCTCTTGGGCCAACCGGATTCACATTTCCCCAGTATTCTTCCGGCTGAGGATTAACACTAGGGTCTCCGTATACCTCTGAGGTTGAAGCGATCAGCATGCGGGCATTTTTATTTTTCGCCAGTCCCAAAAGATTATGGGTGCCTAATGAACCAACTTTCAATGTCTGGATGGGGATTTTTAAATAATCTATCGGACTGGCCGGAGACGCAAAATGCAGTATATAATCCAGTTTTCCGGATACGTAAACAAATTTTGAAACATCATGATGGGAAAACTCAAAATTCTCCAGACCAAACAAATGTTCGATATTCCGCAGGTCCCCGGTAATCAGGTTGTCCATACCGATCACATGATAATCTTCTTTAATGAACCTGTCACACAAATGAGATCCCAGAAAACCCGCAGCACCAGTTATTAAAACTCTTTTACGTCCCATTAATCTATCAGTTTACGCCCAACACTATTGTAATAATATCCAAGATCGATCATTTTTTGAAGGTCATAAAGATTACGCCCGTCAAAAATAACCTTATTGGTCAAAGTTTCTTCCATTCTGTCAAAATCCGGGTTTCTGAAAACCGACCATTCCGTAGCAATCAGCAAAGCATCTGCTCCTTTCAAAGCCGCATACTGATCTTCCGCATATTGAATTTTATCACCCAGCAAAGCCTTTACATTGGCAATACCTTCAGGATCAAAAGTATTTACGGTAGCGCCATGTTTCAGGAGATCCTCTATGATGTACAATGCGGGAGCTTCGCGGATGTCATCGGTCTCAGGTTTGAAAGCCAGCCCCCACAACGCAAAATGCTTGCCTTTCAGGTCACCTTTATAGTATTTCAAGAGTTTCTCCACCAACACAGTTTTTTGTTTTTCATTTACCCTCATTACCGCCTTCAGGATCTGAAAATCATACTGGTTCTCATCTGCGGATTTGGCCAGAGCCTGCACATCCTTAGGGAAACAGCTTCCGCCGTAACCTATCCCCGGGAACAGGAAACGCTTACCTATACGGTCATCAGATCCAATCCCTTTTCTGACTGCATCCACATCAGCCCCGACTATTTCACAAAGATTGGCCACCTCATTCATAAAAGTGATCTTTGTAGCAAGGAAAGAATTTGCGGCATATTTAGTAAGCTCAGAGGAGCGCTCGTCCATAAACAAAATAGGATTACCCTGCCGTACATATGGGCCGTATAATTCCGCCATCAGTTTTTTAGCCTTTTCGCTGGTGGTCCCGATCACTACACGATCAGGTTTCATAAAATCATCTACAGCAACGCCTTCACGTAAAAATTCAGGATTAGAAACCACATCGATCTCTACCGATGTGTGCTCCTTAAAAACAGCCTGCACCTTATCCGCTGTTCCCACGGGAACAGTTGATTTATTCACAATAACTTTATAAGCTGTAACCAATTTGGCGATGTCTTTTGCTGCACCCAGAATATAAGAAAGGTCTGCAGCTCCATCTCCGCCTGGGGGGGTTGGCAATGCCATGAATATGATCTGGGCATCTTTAATACCCGCTGCCAAGTCCGTAGTAAAGGTAAGTCTGCGCTGGGCAATATTCCTGTGGAACAAAACATCCAGGCCAGGTTCATAGATTGGTATTTCACCGGCCTGCATCTTTTGCACCTTGGCTGCATTCACGTCAACACAGATTACATTGTTCCCGGTTTCAGCCAGACAAGTCCCTGTTACCAGACCTACATAACCTGTTCCTATTACAGCTATTTTCATATATTAATTTCGATTTAATTTTATTGAGGTATCTTCGGCTAAGATAACAAAAAACAATAAAATGCTTTGGCTTTATAATATAGGGATTCAACTTTATGGACTCATTATTTACCTGCTTTCTCCTTTCAGCACAAAAGCAGCACTTTTTATAAACGGCAGAAAAAATATCTTCAAAAAAATAGCGCTTACCGCTGATCCATCACAAAAGCACATCTGGTTTCATTTTGCGTCCCTCGGAGAGTTTGAACAAGGCAGAACTGTATTGGAGAAAATAAAAGAGCTTTATCCCCAAAAACGGATTGTCATTACTTTCTTCTCTCCTTCCGGTTATGAAATAAGGAAGAATTACCCCCTGGCAGAGGGAGTCTTCTACCTGCCCTTGGATACCCCGGAAAATGCAAAAAAACTAATCGCTGCTCTAAATCCGGAAATCGCAATTTTCACCAAATATGAATACTGGTACCATTATTTTAAAGCGCTAAAAAAAAATGGCACTCCCCTATTTATCATCTCCGGAATATTCAGGACCGGACAGGTTTATTTCAAGTGGTATGGCTCATTTAACCGGAAAATACTAAGTTTTGTCGACCACTTTTTTCTGCAAAATGAAGAAAGCAGGGCATTACTTAGCAGCATTCAACTTAAAAACACCAGTCTAAGCGGCGATACCAGATTTGACCGGGTAGCTGAAAATGCCGCTTCACCGAAAACATTCGATCTTGTTGAAAAATTTTGTGGCACAGCACCCGTTCTTGTTGCCGGCAGCACCTGGGCGGCGGACGAAAAAATCTTATCCGTATTAATTTCCGCCTATCCCGGCTGGAAATTCATTATAGCGCCCCATGAAATTGATACAGGTCATATCAGTGCGCTTCAGAAATTATTACCTGAGGGCATAAAATATTCCGGTCTGTCCGAAACCACACAAAAAAGCCAGGTACTGATCATTGACAACATAGGCCTGTTATCCTCACTTTATAGATATGGAAATATTGCATACATAGGTGGCGGATTTGGCGCAGGGATCCATAACACCCTTGAAGCTGCTGCATTTGGCATACCTGTTATTTGCGGGCCAAAATATGAAAAATTCCAGGAGGCAAAGGACCTGATCTCACTAAATGCAGCCATAAGCATCAGAAATGAGGGCGAGCTCCTCGATGCATTCAAAACACTCGTTACAAATAAGCGATCTGGCGATGCTGCGAAAAACTATGTGATCTCTAAAACAGGATCAACAGATCAGATTATAAATTATATACAACCGTATTTTTAGGCTACTGCCATCCCAGCCAGGGCATCTATAAACCTGGGGTCATCATTAAGGCTTTCCACCAGCTGGACGTGTTCACCACCCAGCGCCTTAAACTCCTCATGATATTCTACCGTAATTTCGTACAGTGTTTCCAAACAATCCGCAACAAACGCAGGACTAAATACCAGTAACCTCTTTTTACCTTCTCTGGCAAGTTTCTTTAAAACATCAGTGGTATACGGCTGTACCCACGGTTCTTTGCCCAGCCTCGATTGAAAACAAACTGTATAATTCTCACTTGCGATGTTGAGTTTAGCTGCGATCAGCCTGGCTGTATCATACCCCTGCGCAGAGTAACAGAATTTATTTGTGTCATTCAATGATTCACAGCAGTTATCCTGCTTCAGGCAATAATGACCAGTATGATCACATTTCAAAAGCTGACGTTCCGGCAGTCCGTGAAAACTAAACAACACATGGTCGTAGCTATCCGGCTGGTATTTTAGCGCATTATTCGCAAAAGTTTCAATTACAAGATCATTGTCATGAAAAGAGTTGACAAAAGCTACAGGGGGCACAGTAGACCATCTACTAATGATCTCCATTACGCTCTGCATGACTGATCCGGTACTCGCTGATGCATACTGGGGGAACATGGGTATTACTTTTATACTTTCCACCAGACCTGCCTTCATCTTCTCCAATGCTGATGATATAGAAGGATTTTGATAGCGCATTGCAAGTTCGACATGATATTCGTCACCCAGTTTTTCCTGCAGCAGGTTGGCCTGGATCTTACTGTAATACAATAATGGAGAACCGTTCCCGTCCCAGATCTCCTTATACAGCTTAGACGTTTTCGGACTTCTGAAAGGGACAATAATTCCTTTTACCAGAAGCGTGCGTTTAAATGCATTGACATCTATCACACGCTCATCCATCAAAAACTGATCAAGATATTTACGCACGTCTGCTACCTCCGGACTATCCGGAGTTCCTAAATTTACCAGCAATACACCCTTTTTTCCCATAGTTACGGCGCGAAATTAACTTATTATCTTATTGCTTCCTTAAGCAGGAAAGCAATATTTACTTTCTAATGATCGAGCAAAAAGGTTTTCACCTCCTCCATAAGCCACATCGGGGTTGATGTAGCACCGCAGATCCCAACCTTATCCCCTGGAGAGAACCACTTGAAATCTATTTCTTCCACATTGGAAATAAAATGCGAATTTGTATTGTATTTTTTGCAAACATCGTAAAGCACCTTCCCATTTGATGATTTCTTACCTGATACAAAAACGATGCTGTCAAAATTCACCACAAATTTCTCCAGGTCACCATACCTGTTAGAAACCTGCCTGCATATCGTATCATTTGCCTTTACTTCATATCCTCTGCTCAGCAGCTCATCTTTGATCTGATAAAATTTGTCGGTGCTTTTTGTCGTCTGGCTATACAATGTGAATTTTGCGGGAAGATCAGTGTCGTCCAGTTCAGCAATATCCTGAAAAACAATCGCCTTACCATCTGTCTGACCCTGCAACCCTACTACCTCCGCGTGCCCGTGCTTGCCAAATATGAGAATCTGCTCATCGTCATCATGAGAATTCTTTATGCGGTTCTGCAATTTCAGCACCACCGGACAGGATGCGTCGATTAGCGTCAGCTGGTTTTCTAAAGCCAGTTTATAAGTAGATGGCGCTTCGCCATGCGCCCTGATCAGTACCTTCTCATTTTGAAGCGTTTGCAATTGTTCATGATCGATGATCCTTAGCCCCTTGTCCGTCAACCGCTTTACTTCTTCATCATTATGAACGATATCCCCCAGGCAATACAAATAATCTTCATTGTCCAGAATATCTTCCGCCATATCAATAGCATAGACTACTCCAAAACAAAAGCCTGAAGCCTTATCAATAGTTACTGTTAGGTCGTATTTCATGATTTATACACAAGCATCTTCTGCAAAATTAAGCAAAAAGACTTTGATATTTTCAATTCTTCTGTCTTGTTAGTGTCAGCACCCTGATTGTTATTGCTTTTATCATTACAACTACCAGCATTACAACCTGCAAAGGGTGCAGCAATAGATTAACCACCTGATTCTGGGCGGTTAAAAAGGATATCATCACCCGGGTCAAAAAAATAAGGCCTACCGGCAGCGCTAAAAAAGCAGGGTCAAAATTCACCGCCATAACAATAGGGCAAAATACAACAAGCAGCGTGTATATCGACGCTGCAAATACATTGTTTCCAAATATCCTGAGCAATCCCTTTCCAACAGAGCCGGTATCAGACTTGTCTTCCAAATGAACAAATCCATTTGCCTGCAGGAGTTCCATTTTTGTTTTGCCCTGATTTTCACTCACTAAATTTTGTCTGTATTTGTCCGCATTGAAAAACATACATGGCTGACTGGCTACAGAAAATGCGGGAATATTAATTAACCGGATCAATCTCATCGGAAATATATTCATCAGCACGAAATCATTCAGCGGGTAAATACACCTGTCAAAAAAGCCATTAAACTTCCTGTTCGGTACCAGACTGATCAGTGCAAGATCGTATACTTTTGCCCGGTAGATCAAATTATTGATCAGCCCTTTTCCAGTGCTCAGCTTTCCCTTTAAGAACAACAGGTACTTGCCGGTGGCCAGATCTGTGATGTCATTAATTCTTTCCTTCGCGTTCTTAACAAAAATTTCAACGTGTTTGTAGTCCTGTTCTTCTATAGATTTCAATAACTGGCTGTGATCATCCTCAGGATCACTGAATATGATAATGGAGACTTTATCTGTATAATGTTTTCCATAATATCCCAATTTAGGATTCGACAGGAAGTTAAACAGCGTGACTGAAAATCTTAATACCAGGAAGATGAGGCCTGCATAAATGAACAAAATCATACTTCCGTTTTATTTTGATCTTTAACGGCATAATCATAATGCTTATTATACTCACTTTTAAGCAATTGCAAACTCATATACTCTTCCGCTTCCCAGGACCTCAAATAAGTATTCATTGTAGGTTTACGCTTTCCGTAATAATCCGAGAGGCTTACAGAAAAAACAATTTGAAATTTCTTTTTTGATGAATTGATCACCTGCATGATGCCCTTCTCGAAATTAATACCCGTAACGTGACTGGTATAAGATCTGCCTTGCGGGAATAGGAGCACAAGATTGTTTGGGTCGTCCAGTAATTTTCCGGCATAGATCAATGTTTCAATCACGTCTTTCTTATTATTTTCAGCGGCAAATGCACCCAGGTACTTCAGGTACCAGTGCCTGCTGTAGTCCTGATGTGTAATTAAAACATGAAATTGCTTTTTGAAAAGCAGTCTGTTTAACTGAAACATTAAAAAACCATCCCACCAGCTAAAATGATTGGCGAGCAGCAACACAGCTTCATCAGCGTTAATTTCCAGTTTGTTAAAATGATAACCGGCGAAGTCCTTCCTGAGCAAATGAGCAATATACCAGGAAAAAAAATGAAGGACAAAAGGATTTTTTTTGAACTGGCGCATCCCCTAAAATGGGAATAATTCCTCTTAAATACAAGTTTTAGCTTAAATACACCCGGTCCTCTTCACCTTCCACATCCATCACTACATCCACGTGTTCCTTTAGTATAGTTGCCAGCTGCAATCCTACAAAGTCAGTTGCTATAGGAAATATTTTATGACTTCTGTCTACAAGAACCACAGTCCTTATTTTTTTATGTGGTGTGTTCAGAAATACCCCAAGCCCATACGCAAGGGTCTTGCCGCTGTTTAACACATCATCTACCAGTATGACTACCTTATTTTTCCATTGTGATTCGTCCAGATCAGTATTTGCAACCAGCTTACTGTTCAACCTGTCCAGATCTATCCTGAGCATCGTGATTTTAAGATCAGAGATTTTCGACAATACAGATTTCAAACGTAGAGCAAGTTTATATCCGCGGTCCCATATCCCTGCCAGTACAATTTCCTGTTCATCCAGGTTGTCTTCCAAAATCTGGTAGGCTATCCTGTTAATTTTTTGTTGTATCTGTTCTTTATTGAGAATAAGTAACTGAGATTCTGCCATTGGTGTCACATTGTTTACGTGCTACAAAAAGAACCATTTTAAGGTTGAAAATCAAACTTAGCTAAAATTTTATTTTATCCTTCCTTCTCCGGCACAAAAAAGGCCTTGAAAAAAAATATTTAAAAATAATTTACAAATGATGCAACGTTTACTACCTGTCTGCGTCTAATTCATGAACCCCTTAACTTAACCGATTATGAAAAATTCCAGTTTCACTTTAATCGCAATTGTTTTCATCGCACTTTCTGCAAATTCAATAGCAACCAAAGCTCAGGAAAACAAAGACATAGCCATTACCAATTTTACTGAAGTTTCCGTATCAAGCGGTATAGATCTTTATCTGACACAAAGCAGTTCTGAAAACATCAGGGTCAATGCCCATCCCGATCTGTTAAAAAACGTGGTTGTTGAAAAAAAAGGAAATAACCTAAGCATCAGATATAAGGATAACATTAGCTGGGGCAGGCTGTTTAAGGGCCAAAGCATCAAAGTCTATGTGAACTATAAAACGCTGCAGGCCATTTCCGCCAGTGGCGGCAGTGACGTGTATTCACAAAACACTTTAAAAACAGATAAATTATCTATAAGCGCATCAGGTGGTTCAGACATTGACTTAAATGTCATTGCCAAAGACATCCAAATTCAGACCAGTGGTGGTTCTGATGTAAACATAAAAGGAAATGCAACAAATATGGAGGCAAGCAGCAGCGGTGGAAGCGATATCGATGCACTGGGCTTTGTGGTAGAAAATGCCAGGGTGACCGCAAGTGGAGGTTCTGACACCAGTGTCCATGTCACCAAAGCACTGGATGTAACAGCAAGCGGCGGCAGTGATGTAAACTATAAAGGAAACCCTGCTGTAAAAAAATCCTCAGGCAAAAGCGGAGAAGTCAACAAGATAAATTAATATTTAAGTTTAGTTTTAGTGAATCCCTACCGGTGGAGGCCGTTAGGGATTTTTTGTGTCTTAACCCTTATTCTTGTAGGGATAGTAAATAAAGTTAGCCCCTTCCGGAACGATCACAAACACACACATAAAATCTTCGGGCTTTTTATAATTTTTCAGGAACAAAGCCTTTTTATCAGGCTGAATAATCCCCTTCTCTACAAATTCTTCAAATGTAGATGCCTGAATGGTCCATTCCGTATTCAAATCCTTGCGGTCCAGGATCACTTCCCCAATATTGACCGTAAACTGATGGGCTATAAATATAGGGTTAGCAGAAATACCCTCTACTATGATCTCAACTGCAACCTCTTTAACAGAGTCGGCGTACAGTTCAAGGTCTTTTTCAAGACTGATCAGCGGACTTTGTTTTTTAGTTTCAGGTTTTTCACCTTCCGGCTGCTGCGGCAATAATTCTTCTATATCCATTATAATTAATCTTCAAAAGCGCTACACCGCGCTGCCAACAAATTTTAACAAAACAACGTTTTCAACGTGCTGCGTATGAGGAAACATATCAACCGGCTTGATCCTCAGCACTTCATATTTTTCTTTCAGGAGAGCCAGGTCTCTAGCCTGTGTGGCCGCATTACAGCTTACATACACAATTTTATCAGCTTCCATCTCCAGCAATCTCGCGACCACATCTGCGTGCATTCCGGCTCTTGGCGGGTCAGTGATGACCACATCCGGTTTACCATGTGCCGCAATAAATTCTCTTGTCAGAATGTCTTTCATATCCCCGGCATAGAAAATTGTATTGTCGATTTTATTAAGATGCGAATTGAACTTTGCATCATCAATAGCCGTAGGGACGTATTCAATCCCGATCACCTGTTTAACATTTCCGGCTATAAAATTTGCAATCGTCCCTGCGCCGGTATAAAGATCATAGACCAGCTCATTCCCGGAAAAACCTGCAAATTCCCTGGTAATTTTATACAGTTCATGTGCCTGATCAGAATTGGTCTGGTAGAATGATTTTGGACCGATCTTAAATTTCAGACCATCCATTTCTTCAAAAATGTGGTCCCTTCCTGAATAGGTAATTACGTCCTGGTCAAATATGGTATCGTTCTTTTTTTGGTTGATGATATACAGCAGCGCAGTGATCGCCGGAAAACTTAGTTTCAAATGTTCCATCAGTCCTTCTGCCTTTTCCTGGCCCACATAAGCAAAAACCACTACAACCATTACTTCACCAGTAGAAGAGGTACGGATGATCAGGTTCCTCAAACTGCCTTCGTGGTTGCGGAGATCATAAAAGCTCATGCTGTTTTCCAGCGCATAAGCGCGTACCGAATTTCTGATGGTATTTGATGGTTCAGCCTGCAGGTAGCAATGCTGGATGTCAAGTATCTTATCAAAGCGTAAAGGTACGTGAAAGCCCAGGGCGTTCATTTCAAGATCGGGATCAGGCCCTTCAGTATCAGGTCCCTCCTCAAGTACCCCGCGTTCTGCAATGTCCTCTTTATTTAACCAGCGTTTATTAGAAAAAGTATACTCCAGCTTATTCCTGTAATATTTATTCTCAGCAGATCCTAAAATAGGCTCCATACCTGTCGTATCGATCTTTGCAAGGCGCTGCAGTGCAGCCTCTACGTTCTTGTGTTTAAATTTCAACTGGGCTTCATATCCCATATGCTGCCATTTGCAACCGCCGCAGGTGCCAAAGTGCTGACAAAAAGGGTCTGTCCTTAGCTCCGATGCTTTATTTAAACTTTCAATGACGGCCTCTGCAAAGTTCTTTTTCTTTTTAATGATACGCACGTCTGCCACATCTCCGGGAACCGCTTTATCGACAAATATCACCAGCTCATCTGCCTTGCCTACACCCTTACCCTCTTCAGCAATGTCAATTATATTTAGATTTGGAATGATACTTACTGTCCCCGATTTTCTATTTCTACTCATTTTGCTGCATAACTTATATAAAACTGCAACGGCAATAATCGCGTACAGCTAAAAAGTGCAAAGATGCGAATAATTAGTTTTAAATTTTATTACGGCGCAAGATTTCTCAAAGATGCAGACAGCACCCTTTAACCAAGAAATCATAAGATCAAGCATTATTTACCAAAAACCCTAAGGATAAAACCAAAAAGGCCACCCAACCAATTAAAGCTCATATCAAATTTTTCTTCTACTAAAACGGAAACTTCCAAAATTTCGTTACTCATGGCGACAATATTGATATATCAACAAATGTAAGTGTTTTTATACCAAATACCAAAACGGTCTACACAAGAGCTACAAGGCAGCCTTAACCAAAAAAGGAAGCAGTTCTTTTTGGAAACTGACAAAATTCTTGCGTACATCCGAATCACTTACAGAAGTAAATGCAAATGAGAATACTATGCTTTTACTCGCTTTGAGTAAAAAAGCCAGCCCTTCCTTGCGCGAAGGATTATTCTTAAAGTGATCGAGCTCCAGGTAAGCAGACAACAGCAAAGATTCCAGCTGGTCAGATAAATGTTTAAGAAACTCCTGGGAATTGGCATTTTCCCTTACAAAGTCCCAGCCGATAAACTCGTTGCACACCGTATAAGTCAACCTGCAGGTCTTCATGACCAGTGCCTTCAGATGCTCTTCTTCATCTGCAAACTGGGCTTTATTTTTTAATATCTCATGAAGGTTCAAATCCAGATAATTCATCAGAATGGCATCCAGTATCTGTTCCTTACTTTCGAAATATTTATAAATGGTGGCTTTTGCGATTCTTGCTTTCTTAGCGATTTCGTTGACACTGGTCTTATGATAACCGTATTTTCTAAACAGCTCTTTAGCAGCCCTGATTATGCTTTCTTTAATTTTTTCCGGTTCCATCAATTCGTTACATGTATAGTATTTCCCTGTATAGATGTATTGTACATCTTTAAGGCCCTTTTAGCAGGGGCCTTCACGGGGCTGCCATCTTCCAGTGAAAATTTTGCCCCTGTGCATTTATCAGTGACTGCAAAATTCGATTCATCCAGTACAACAGCACATTTCTCATCCGGATTCACCGTACTGCACCGGTCGTAAGACACATAACTGCCGTCCAGCTTGTGGTAAATGATCAGACCTGCTACCCCATGGTCCTTGATCAGCACCCCCTGTCCGGGACTGCTCAACCTCAGGAGCCTCGGATCTGTCAGCAGCGCACTAAAATTCACCGGAACATTAGGAATAGCCATATCTCCCTTGCCGCAGGCGGCACACATCATCCAAAGCAACATCCAAATTCCGGCAATCTTTTTCATTATATCAGTGAGGTTTTGTATTGTTTTAAAAACCGCGTATCATTTTCAGAGAACAGGCGAAGGTCCTTGATCTCAAATTTTAAGTTCGCGATACGCTCGATACCCATTCCAAAAGCAAATCCGCTGTATTTTTTACTGTCAATACCGCAGTTTTCCAAAACATTCGGATCCACCATGCCGCAGCCCAGTATCTCCACCCAGCCACTATATTTACACATCGGGCATCCGGCGCCTTTGCAGATCGTACATGAAATATCCATTTCCGCAGAAGGCTCAGTAAACGGAAAATAAGAAGGGCGGAAACGGACTTTCGTTCCTTCCCCGTACAATTCCTGTACAAAATAGAACAGGGTCTGCTTTAAATCCGCAAACGATACATTCTCGTCCACATAGAGTCCTTCCACCTGATGAAAGAAACAATGTGCCCTTGCGGAGATCGCCTCATTGCGGTATACCCTGCCGGGCATGATTGCCCTGAACGGTGGCTGACCGGCTTCCATCATCCTCACCTGCACAGAAGAAGTATGTGTACGAAGTGCTATATCCCCCTTTTCACCGCCTTTTTTAATAAAGAAAGTGTCCTGCATGTCTCTTGCCGGATGTTCTTCCGGGAAGTTCAATGCGGAAAAATTGTGCCAGTCATCCTCTATTTCCGGACCTTCTGCCACCACAAAACCCAGCTTGTTAAAAATCTCGATGATCTCTCTTCTCACCAGTGCCAGCGGATGGCGCGCGCCTACTTCAAAACCCTCACCCGGCAAGGTCAGGTCCAGACCAGAATCGGCAACAGCTTCTGTTACGCCACCCTGATCCTTTAAAATTTGGTATTTTGCTTCAGCCAACTGCTTAAACTCATTTAAAACCTTGCCCAGGGATCTTTTCTCCTCAGGTGAAACCGCTTTAAACTCGTCAAAAATATCCTTGATAATTCCCTTAGTTCCCAGGAATTTAATACGAAACTGTTCTAACTCATCTGCTTTATCTGTGGAAAATGCATTTATTTCCCCAGCATACTGTGTTATCTTATCTTGTAACATGGGTCCAAATATACAGCTATTTATACAATTTTATATCACCCCCAATGCCTTACCTACTTTAGTAAATGCAGCAATAGCCTTATCCAGATGGTGTTGCTCATGCGCAGCAGACAGCTGTACGCGGATCCTTGCTTTGCCCTGGGCCACTACCGGATAATAAAACCCGATCACATAAATACCCTCCTCCAGCATTTTTGCAGCAAACTTTTGTGCG
>NZ_DATHGC010000361.1:0-3729 GCF_035317785.1 Pedobacter sp.
CAAGGCTTCCGTTATTGGTTTTAACTGTAGAGTATCCCGACGACAACGGCAGTTGAACGTCAGCAATCAGGTTGTCCGTCACTTTATCGAAGTAATCAAAAATCACTGTAGCTCTGTTATTGAATAACCCCAGGTCAACACCTACATCAAATGTCCTGGAGTGCTCCCATTGCACGTCCAGATTCGGAAGTGATCCGGTGATCACAGCCGCAGTACCATTGTATATGCTGCCGACTGAGTAAGTTCCCTGCCAGCCATAATCTGAAAGTTGGTCTATCTTGCCATTTTCGCCATACGTAGCTCTAAGCTTCAGGCTGGACAACTGCTGTGGCAGTGCACTCCAAAACTTCTCTTTATGAATATTCCAGCCCAAACCTACGCCGGGAAAAAATGCATAACGACTATCTGCACCTAAATTGGATGCCCCGTCATAGCGCGCCGTTAGCGAAACCATATATTTTTGGTCGTAATCATAATTCAACCTGCCAAAGAGGCCTTCAGTAACCAAAACGTTTTCTCCACCCGAAGGATTTCCAGCCATACCGGAATTGTTTACCGTATACACATAATCGGTAGCCGCGTTGGTACCCTGAGCAAAAATATTCCACAAGTTTCTGTTGAAGTAGGTATAACCTCCTTTCGCTTCAAAATTGTGTTTGTCAAGCGACTTCGTGTACGTAAGTACGGCATCCGCCTGAAGGTTAGTTGTATTGTCCTGATATTGATATGTAGGCCGTGCCGTACTCAAACTAGTTATGCCAGATAAAAATGCGGGTTGAAATGAGCGGCCGAATTGTTCGTCCTTGTAATAGGAAAGGAGGGGGTCAAACGACAGCCCTGGTAAAATATCCCATTTTCCGGCCACCGATACTGAAAGTTTCTCCCCGGTATTTTTTCTTTTTGGAGCGAACGGTCCGGTCTGATAATAATCCGGGTTACCTAAGCTGCTGTTTACACCCGGTGCAATGGTACCGTCTTCAAATCTGTACTTGGTAGTGGCAGGGAGAGATGAACTCCTGTAAAACACATTGGACAGGTTCGCTCCTGTTGATGTCAGTGCCTGATTGGCCTGACTCTCCGGGGTCAGGAGCAGAAAGTCTGTACTGGAGAACAAGACACGTCCATCTATCTTTAATTTATCTGTTATCTGCAATGTTCCGTTTAAGTTTGCACTGAGCCTGTTGTAATCCGAGCTTAATGCAGTTCCTTCAGCCATCATATATCCCACACCCGCATTAAACTTTGCTTTCTCACTTCCGCCAGAAGCGGAGATATAGTGGTTATGCGAAATTGCAGTCTGCATACGTAAAGACTGAAAATCAGTATCATCAAAAATGATCGTTTTGGTTGGGTCAAGAGGATCTTGAATACTTTGCCAACCCTCCTTTAGTTTATACTCATTGGCAGGCGTAAGATACTGGGTAGTGAAAGCTGTGTTCTTGGTCAGGTCATTTCCGGTACCCCAGCCGGCAGGTGTTGCCAGCCTGGTAGCAATGGCTGCCGCACCTACTTTTGGAATGGCCCAAATATTACCCTGTCTGGCATATTTTACATAATCAGCAGCACCGACGTATTCCAAAGCGCGTCCACTTTCGTCTGCCCTGGACAAGTCATAAGAGTACGATATTTTGGTTGTGCCTGCCTTTCCGCTTTTAGTAGTCACGAGTACCACTCCATTTGAAGCACGTGCACCATAAATTGAAGTCGAAGCAGCATCTTTCAAAACCTGCAAAGACTCGATATCTTCCGATGCAATGTCCGCTAAATTTGGCCTGATAACCCCGTCAACGAGATATAACGGAGAATTGGCGTTTATGGATGCACTCTGGTTAATGGAAACACCACCTCTCAATACGACACGCGGAGGTTGTCCCGGCTGTCCGGTCACGCTTTGCACCCTTACTCCTGGTATGCTTCCCTGTAATGCTGAAAGCGCATTGGTATAAGGCACATTCTCAAGTGTCTTGGTGTCCAGTTTAGAAATCGATGTAGTAAGCGTTTCCCTTGACTGAGAACCATAACCCGTGATCACCACTTCATTAAGTTTTGAAACATCTTCAGACATCACCACATTGATGGCAGTACGCCCGCTTATCGCGATTTCCTGCTTCTTAAAACCGGCAGAGGAAAATACCAGGGTAGTGCCTCCGTCCGGGACGGTAATTTTGTAATTACCATTGCCATCCGATGCCGTTCCGACTTTAGTATCTTTAACAAGAATACTTACTCCCGGTAAAGGTTGTCCACTTTCATCTTTCACAGTTCCGCTTATCGTAACCACCTGTTTGATGTTTTTTGGCATTTCTTTCCCATGCATTTTTTTTGGGGAAGAGAATACCGGCGGCGCAGCGAGCAAGATCATTGCCATGCAGGTCACCAGGCCATGTACTGCAAAAGGTTTGGTAAAAATTCGTTTCATAATTGTTGGGTTTAATTAATCAATCTGTAACATTTAATCTTTTGGGAGTTCATAAGGGACAGTATAAATCTACCCTGACCAAACAGTTATTTCCACTACTTTTAGCTACATTTATGATACTATTTTTCCAGCTTTCTGATGGTATGTACCAGAAATAAAGGAAATTAAGAAAACAAGGATAACGGAGTATTACTTTAACCAGCCAAGACGGTCCCATTTGGGCAGGTCCAGAAATTCGAGTTCCGGGTATTCCAAACCCATGGCGGCCGAGCGGATTTCGTCATTCAGATAATGACCATCAGCCGCTTCAAGAGATTTCATTAAGTATTCATGACGGTCAATACCTACCAATACAGAAGTGACTTCCTTAAATGATAAAGCGAACTTTGTCGCAAGCGTGGACAGATCGGGGATATTATCCTTAATAAGCCCATTATATTTTCTTACATGTTCTTCAACATCTTTCAGTGCCGGATGAAGATCTCTGCCTTTACTGCTCAGCAGTCCTTTTAATAACACCGAACGAATCACCAAAGCAACACCTTTTTCTTCTGCAAGTGAAAACAGTTTTTGCTGGCGCTGGTCCATCAGATTAAACGGCAACTGGATCACATCCCAGGCACCGCTTTCAATCGCTGCATGAGTCTCGTCCGTAGCGTAAGTTGATGCGCCTGTTGCCCTGATCGCACCTGATTTTTTTAAATCCAGAAATATACGGCTTACATCTTCATTTTCCAATATCTGAAGATCTGCCTGGTGCAGCATAAAAATGTCTGCATAATCAGTCTGCAGGGTGCTCAGACTTTCTGTCAATGACGATTCGATTATTTTTTTTAAGACAGCATATGGCGGTATATTCCCTTTCTCGTCCCGGAAATGCTTGCACTTGGTAGACAGTACAACCTTATCTCTGCGATCATAGAAAGCTTTCCCCATAATCAATTCACTCTCTCCATATAGCCGGGCTGTATCGAATAAATTTATCCCTCCATCAACTGCGGCATGCAGTAATTTTATTGCATCCCAGTGTGATAGCATATCTGAGTGGTCATTTACACCAATACCATAAGGGATACCAATTTCAACACCACCAAATGCAATTTCAGAAACTGAAATCCCTGTATTGCCCAATGCCCGCTGATTTACGCTCATCATATTAAGATTTAAAACCGGTTATTTATAACTCTCAAGACCCGATTTTTTTTCACCCTCACCGGATTTATTAAAACGAGTGACCAGGGAATGAAAATAGCTAGACAGTCCAACTACATCTGCTCCCACACTTACAAACCTGTACCCCATATCCAGAA
>NZ_DATHGC010000362.1:0-11182 GCF_035317785.1 Pedobacter sp.
TCCCATAGTTCGATCTTATTCCCCTCGGGATCATATACCCAGGCAAATTTACCATAACTTTCATTCATTCTTTTCTCATCAATCAGGACGTTTTCAGCTTTTAGTTCTGCAAGCAAGCCCTCAAGATCAAGAACACGAAAATTGAGCATGAACTGCTGGCCGCTATTACCAAAATAATCCGTGTCTTCGGCAAAAGGAGAAAATACAGTAGGTCCCGCCTCCTGATTCCAGATATATCCACTTCCCATTGAGTTGATGCCGAAATGTTTTTCATACCATGCGCCAAGTGATTCCGGATTTCTGGAACGAAAAAAAACGCCGCCTATCCCTGTAATAAGTGCTGCCATATTATTGATTTAGTAAATGAAGGTACCGATACTCCAATAATTAATCAAGTTCCTTTTTCATAAATCTTTGGTTAGCAAACAGGGAACGCGGCCCCGCTCAGAAAACAAAAAACAGAGTTAGTTAAACTTAAAGTTTTTTTCAAAAACAAAATGGTCTCTCATTTTAGTTATTTTCTGGGTACATTAGAGATATAGTTCCCCAATATCGGCCGAAATTATATTCCCGAATTCCACAACACGTTGTAAATCAATATATTGAATAGTGGATACAGAATTGTTTAATGCTTTAGGTATTACCTCACCAATTCAACCCTAGTCCACTATGATAAAAAAAGTACTTACAATTGCGTCTGTTTCTTTAATGATTTTCTTATCCTGCAAAAAACAAGAAATGGTTGATTCACCTGAAATACCAGCAAAAATCACCAGTGAAATTGCGGCCCCAAAAGGATTTAACTGGGAGAATTCGAGAAATATAAATATCAACATTAGTATTTCCGAAAACAAATTTGCCGGGAAATTATATATGGTGACGATCTATTCTGCAAATCCTGCCTCGGGCGGAAAACTGATGTCTAAAGGTTCCTTAACCTCAATAACCAGATTTAGAAGTAAAATTTATCTGTCGAACCAGATTAATGAGCTATACATTGTCTGCATGGCTCCAGATAAGACAATGAATACAAGAACGATTGAGGCGGGCACTGCAGATCTCGACATCGTTTTTGGTTCATAATTCATTCATTTTTAAAATTCATTTTTATGAGATCTTTAGGCTTTTTCATGATCACCGTGCTTTTTTGTTCGGCATCTTCTTATACATCGACCGCCCAGACCGCACCTTCTTTTGGCGCCGCCCAAAGCTTTGCCGTTCTGGGTGCAGCCACCGTAACATCCACTGGGCCGACTGTGATTACAGGTAATGTTGGTGTCAGTCCGGGCACTGCCGTTACGGGTTTTCCACCAGCCTTTGTAAAAGAAGGTGCAATTTATTCAGGCGCAGCATCAATTGCTGGTGCGGCACAGGCTAGCGCCGCCGCTGTTTTCAAAAACATCACGAGTCAACCGGTACCCGCCGGCAATAACCTCACCGGCAAGGTGCTTGGGGAAACTGCTGGTGCACTCATCTTAAAACCAGGGATCTATAGTTTCGACTCTTCTGCACAGCTAAACGCAACGCTAACCCTTGATGACACCGGTGATCCTAATGCTGTTTTTATCTTCAAGATTGGATCAACGCTGACCACTGCGAGTTATTCTAAGGTAATCATGAAAAGCGGTGGAAAAGGACCAAATGTTTTTTGGCAAATTGGTTCATCTGCAACAATCGGTACGTATACCAATTTTACTGGAAATATTATTGCCACGGCGAGCATTACTATGACGACAGGCGCAATAACCACTGGCAGGCTGTTTGCATTAAATGCCGCGGTTACTATGGACACAAACACCGCTTTTGCGGTTTCTGAAGAAGTTCAGGATCGCGACACAGACGGCATTCCTGATATAATGGACGATTATCCCGATGATGCAACCAAAGCTTTCAACAACTATTCTTCAACAGGATCGGGATCTACGATTGGGTTTGAAGATCAGTGGCCCGTAAAAGGGGATTTTGATCTGAACGATTTAGTTATCACTTACAACTATACCGTTGTTACCAATGCCAAAAATATCGTGGTCCAGGTGATCGGAAAGTTTAAATTACACGCAACCGGGGGATCAATTAACAACGGTTTTGCAGTTGAGTTTCCGCTAGACCGTCTAAGTGTCGATAAACTGGAGGGCGGGGACTTAGAAGATGTTCAAACGAAGGCAGTGATTGTCTTATTTACCAATATGCACAAAGAAATGGCCAATCAAAATACAGTGCCGGGCGCGGTTCAGAGTGAGTCCAAATCTTATACCGTCAAATTCAATGTACTCAAGGGACCCTTATTTGAAAGTTTTGGCACTGATTTTAACCCTTTTTTATTCTATATGGCTGGTCAATCCAGACATGAAGTTCACCTGGCCGGCAAGGCCCCCACTCAGCTTGCAGATAAGCGTCTTTTCGGCGAGAATGATGACGACACAAATCTTTCCGCCGGAAGGTATTACCTGACTAAGTCAGGATTACCATTTGCAATAAGCATTCCTGCTGGCAGATTCGAATATCCAATTGAAGGGAAAGACATCGCCCAGGCCTATCTGCACTTTGCTGAATGGGCTGTTTCCGGAGGTAAATCTTACATAGATTGGTATGATAATCTGTCTAAGGGTTATAGAAACTCAGCACTCATATATTAATGAAGAATCAGGTACAAGTAGGCATACACCACCGGAGCACCAATGAGCAAGCCGTCAAAACGGTCCAGCAAGCCGCCATGCCCCGGCAGAAAAGAGCCCGAATCCTTAACATCCAGGCTCCGTTTCAGCATTGACTCTACCAGATCGCCTAATGTGCCGAAACATACGATCAATACGGCCATCCCTGCCCAAACCATAAAACCGATCTCAGTAAAATATATGGAAGTAAAATAAGCCACCAATACGCAGGTCAGCATACCGCCAAAAAAACCTTCCCATGATTTTTTAGGAGAATGGCGTTCAAACAGCCTGGTTTTTCCAAATTTAGATCCAAAAAGATAGGCGCCCGTATCACTTGCCCAAAGCATCAGCAGGAACGAAAGCGGTAAATGGAAATTATAGGAATAAGTGTTAAGGATAAAGCCCAATGAATAGAAAAAACAAAAAGGCACGGTCACATATACAAAGCCGATAAAGGTGTAAGAAATATTGGCAAAAGGGATTTTATCCTTCTTGTACAGCTCGCTGATGAATACTGAGAAAATGAGCGGTACGATCAGCAGCATATATTTGGTCTCAAACTGCAGATAATGATATCCGGCGGTCATCAAAAAAATCAGAGCAGCCACCCCTACCGCGATATTTCTATGGGGTCTGATACCAGATGTTTTGATCAGTTTGAAAAATTCCAGCAATGCTGCGATACTCAGCACCAAATAAAATGCGGTAAAAGTATAGCCTCCCAAAAAGATGGAGCTCAGCATGACAATGGTAAAAAAGAATGCGGTAATGGCTCTGGTCTTCATGAAAGATTAGTGGTTTGTTTTTTTAAAATTTGAAACACCAGAATGGTCAGGACAAAACTGATCAGGTAGCCGTACCATGCAAACTGCGGGACACTATCCATTTTGGAAATATCCATATTGTGTTTTTGCATATAAAATGCAACACATACAGCATAGGCATTGTTGATAAAATGGCCAAGCATCGAATACCATAAGCTTCCGCTCCAGAGGTAAACATATCCAAATCCTGCCCCCAGGAGCATCCGGGGTAAAAAGCCGTAAAATTGAACATGAATAGCGCTAAATACTGCGGCGGACAACCAAATGGCTACATGCGGGTTTTTGAAAACTCTTCCCAGTGTACGTTGTATCCCGCCCCTGAACATCAGTTCTTCGGAAACGGCCGGGACAAGAGCGATCATAAAAAGATTCACTACAAGTTCTTTCGTGCCGGCCATTTTTAATAAAAGAAGGGTAATTTGCATCGTCTCGTCTTCTTTTCTTCTGATCCAATGTTCTAAACCTTTTAGAAAATCTGGCAGTACCAGTTTTTGGTTAGTCAGCATGACCCATTCCATAAATGGCATAGAGACCAGCATAACAACCAAGACCAATCCCAGTATTTTCAGGTCGGGCTTTTTAAAGCTGTAAAATTTGCCCGGTGTTTTGCCCTCAGTAAGGGGTAATAAAATGGCCGGACAAAGAAAGAGTCCTAACGATGTAGCGATCAGCATGGTCTGAAGGGCCGGCAAATACTTTGGCTCAGCTCCGGAAAGCACATAAGGATCGGTAACCGCTTTCATTCCATACATTGCCATTATGATGATCATTGCAATGATCGTAAATACAATTACGCCGAGCAAAGCATAGCCCACAAGCATCAGCAACTGTAAATAAGGACTATTTTCTTCCCTTGGTTTTTGTATGAAACTCATTATTTTGATTTATTGTACCTTTGTACTTTGAAATTTTGGTTTGAAGATAAATAAATGTCTGTAAAGATAGGAAATATTGATCTGGGTGAGTTTCCTTTATTGCTCGCCCCGATGGAGGACGTGAGTGACCCGCCCTTCCGTTTTGTATGCAAGCAAAGCGGAGTAGACATGATGTACACCGAATTTATATCATCAGAAGGGCTCATCAGAGATGCGGCAAAAAGCCGTGCCAAGCTGGATATATTTGAATATGAGCGTCCTATAGGTATCCAGATATTTGGAAGTGAAATAGACCACATGCGCGAAGCAACAGAAATAGCGACGCAGGCCGGTCCTGATCTGATGGACATCAACTACGGTTGTCCGGTAAAACAAGTCGCGTGTCGTGGTGCCGGATCAGCATTATTACAAGATGTTGACAAAATGGTGGAAATGACCAAGGCGGTTGTGAACGCTACTCATCTGCCCGTTACGGTAAAAACCCGCCTGGGCTGGGATGATAACACCAAAAATGTAGAGGAGGTCGCCGAGCGGCTCCAGGACATCGGAATACAAGCCCTCACCATTCATGGCAGGACAAGAGCACAATTGTATAAGGGTGAGGCCGACTGGACCCTAATCAGGGAGATCAAACGCAATCCGAGAATAAAAATACCAATATTCGGCAATGGAGACGTGGACAGCATACAAAAAGCAGCTGACTGGAGACTGGAATATGAAATAGACGGAATTATGATCGGCAGGGCAGCTATAGGGTACCCCTGGATTTTTCGGGAGATCAGGCATTTTTTTAAAACGGGTCAAATACTAGCGGGTCCCAGTGTTGAAGAACGCGTATCTGTATGCCGTACACATTTTGAAAAATCTATTGCATGGAAAGGTCCTAAAGTTGGTATATTTGAAATGAGACGCCATTATGCAAACTATTTTAAGGGCCTGCCCGATTTTAAACCTTACAGAATGCTGCTGGTCAAAGAAGATAATATAGACACTATCCATAGTATTCTGGACGAAGTGGCAGACAAATATCACAACATATCACCCATTGGTGAAATGGCTTGATTTTTGAAAAGCAATTCTTAAATAATGTTGCAATGGTTACAGCGATCACACAGGGTGTTAAGATATCAGTAGAGACTACTTATCAGGATGAATATTCTAATCCTGAAAACGAGCATTTTATGTTCGCCTACCGCATTAATATAGAAAATTTGACAGATTATACCATCCAGCTGAAAAGGCGTCAGTGGTTTATTTTCGATTCAAATGGGATCCTGAGAGAAGTGGAAGGCGAAGGAGTGGTAGGACAACAGCCCATTTTACAGCCCGGAGATATGCATTCTTATGTTTCAGGCTGCCAGCTTACAACAGACATGGGCAGTATGCGCGGAAATTATTTAATGCAGCGTCTTGCTGATGATTCCGATTTTGTTGTGGATATTCCCCAATTTGAGCTGATTGTTCCTTACAGGCTAAATTAAATATTCTTTAATTCCTGTTTCTTCCAAATAAAACAGAAAGGTAATAAATAAGGTTCGTCATCGCGCCAAGTGCGGCTACGACATAAGTTAACGCTGCCCACCAAAGTGCATCTTTGGCCTGTCTATGTTCTTCAGAAGTATAAAGCACTTCCCTATTGTTTTTTAACCATATTAATGCACGTCTGCTTGCATCAAATTCTACCGGAAGGGTAATTATACTAAAGAATGTGATCAAAGTGAGGCCAGCAACACCAATAGCCAGGACTATCGGATTAAAGGTGAAAGCGATGAGCATTACTCCTACAATAAGTACCCATTGCAGTAAATTTGAGGTTATACTCACTACCGGTACCATACTGCTCCTCAGATTGAGCCAATGATAAGATCTTGCCTGTTGAACTGCATGTCCGCATTCATGAGCGGCAACAGCCGCTGCAGCCACACTTCTGCCGTAATAAACATCTGTACTGAGGTTAACCGTTTTTTCTTCTGGATTGTAATGGTCTGATAACTGCACATCAGTACTCATTACCTTTACATCAAAGATTCCACTGTCACGCAACATTTTCTCTGCCACCTCTTTTCCGGAAAATCCTGAATTTAACTGCATTTCTGCATACTCTGAAAATTTGTTTCTAAACCTCCACTGCACAAATACACTTAGGATCAGAACAGGTATGATCAATATAAAATATATTCCCATAGTCGTAAACGTATGTTTTTCAATGAGCTTTTAAGTATTCTTTCATCGGTATAATCTACAACTCAAAAAGTGTTCCCTTTTTTTATAAATAGCCGTCAATAAAAAACTATTTGACAGAGATATATTAGATTCCTCTAAAAATTACTAATTTTCGGTTATAAAAATATTAGTAATGGAAGTAGCGGCTATCACCTTATTGATCATAATTTTAGTAATATTTATAGGTTTAAAAACCTTCAACATACTAAAGGAGGATAAGTTAAAATTGCAGAATGAACTTAACGATCTGCGTATAAATCATATGAATGAACGTGATAAAGTCATAAAATCAGAAGAAAATTTACTGGCACAGCGAGAAAAACAAGCACAACAGGAACTATATATCGCAGAATTGCAGCAGCGATTCAAGGTAGAATTTGAAAATATTGCCAATAAACTCCTCGAAGAAAAATCAGCCAAATTTACCGAACACAATAAAGCTCATATGGATATTATTTTAAATCCGCTGAAAGAAAACATAAAAGCTTTTGAGGAGAAGGTTGAGAAGGTCTATAAATCTGAATCTGATGAAAGAAATGTACTGAAAGGTGTAATTTCTGAGCTCATGTCTCAAAGCAAACAGATACAGCAGGATGCAAACAACCTGACCAAAGCGCTAAAGGGAGACAGTAAGAAACAAGGAAATTGGGGCGAGGTCATATTAGAGCGTATTCTGGAAAGATCAGGACTGGTAAGAGACCGGGAATACAGGATACAGGCAAATTTAATAAATACTGACGGGAGCAGATTTCAGCCTGACGTGATCATAGACCTTCCTGATGACAAACACATCATTGTAGATGCCAAGGTTTCCCTGGTGGCTTATGAACGTCTGGTAAGTGCAGATCATGACGAAGACCGTGAAGTACATCTTAAACATCATATCCTCTCTATTAAAACGCATATACAAAGCCTTTCCGGGAAAAATTACCATGACCTCTACCAAATCAATTCGCCGGATTTTGTAATGCTTTTTATTCCCATTGAGTCTTCTTTTGGCATTGCCGTGCAACAGGATGCCGAATTATTTAATTTTGCCTGGGACAGGAAGGTCGTGATTGTAAGTCCTTCCACATTACTTGCCACCTTGCGAACCATCTCCAGCATCTGGAAGCAGGAAAGGCAGAAGAGAAATGTATTGGAAATAGCAAGATTAAGCGGAAGCATGTACGATAAATTTGTTGGCTTTTTGACTGATATGGAGAGTATTGGAAAGAATATCAAACAAAGTCAGGATGCCTATGACAAGGCTTTGAATAAACTTTCCACTGGAGCCGGAAACTTATCAAACACCTCAGAACGTATAAAAAAATTAGGTGCCAAAGCAACAAAGCAAATTGACACCAAATTTTTAGATTCTGATATTGAATAAACTACCCTTTATTAAAGGCACTCCAACCCTGAGCCTTCAATTCATGCACGACATTGGATTTAGATACCATGTTACACCCTGAATTCTTTTCCGTGATATGCCCGATCACACTGATATCCACATCATTTTTAAGCTTGGTATAATCAGATTGCCTGATGGTAAACAACAACTCATAATCTTCTCCGCCACTCAACGCACACACTGTAGGATCCAGGCCAAGTTCACGTGCAGTTTCATATGTTAACGGATCAATAGGTATTTTTTCTTCATACAAAGTACACCCCTTTTCAGACTGCTGACAAATGTGTAATATTTCTGAAGCCAGGCCATCCGATACATCGATCATAGAAGTAGGTATGATTTCCATCTGAGCCAGAAGATCTACAATATCCCGTCTGCCTTCCGGCTTAAGCTGTCTTTCAATGATGTAATCTTTTCCCTCCAGATCAGGTTGAATATTGGGATTTTCCAGGTATATCAACTTCTCCCTTTCTAATATCTGAAGCCCTACGTATGCTCCGCCAAGATCTCCTGACACACAGATCAGATCCCCTTCCCCGGCTCCATTTCTATAGGTAACATCTTTCTTCTCCGCATATCCTATACTCGTTACACTGAGTATCAAACCCTGCTTGCTGGTTGAGGTATCTCCACCTATCAGGTCAATGTTAAATTTATTACAAGCCCGCTCAATTCCTTTGTAAATTTCTTCCACCGCTTCCAGTGGAAATTTACTCGATAAGCCAATAGAAACAGTGATTTGGGTCGCTATACCATTCATCGCATAAATATCGCTTAGATTGACTTGCACAGCCTTATAACCCAAATGTATGAGTGGTACATACGCAAGATCGAAATGTATCCCTTCCAACAACAGATCTGTCGATATCAACACTTGCTTACCTGTAAAATCCAGTACAGCTGCATCATCTCCAACACCCCTGATACTACTCTCATGTCTGATCTTAAAATTTTCAGTCAGGTGTTTGATCAATCCAAACTCTCCCAGTTCAGCAATATCTGTACGCTCTTTATTTTCAAACATATTTATTTTTTTATAATCCCAGGCTGGCTGAAATTTGCAGCATTCTTTCTATAGGTTTTCGTGCGCTTACAATGATATCGGCAGGTACCGTAACTTCCGGTAATCCATTTTTCATACATAAATAGAGTTTTTCCAGAGTATTTCTTTTCATGTATGGGCAATCATTACAAGCACAACTGTTATTTGGCGGAGCCGGTATGAATGTTTTACCTGGATTTTCTTTTTCCATTTGATGAATAATCCCACTTTCAGTCGCCACTATAAATTCATTGGCATCACTATTCATTGTATACTTCAGCAATCCCGTAGTTGATCCTATGTAATCTGCCATTTTCAACACCGCTTCCTCACATTCCGGATGGGCAATAAATTTGGCATCGGGATGACGCTCTTTCAATTTGGTTATTTTTTCCCTGGAGAAAATTTCATGAACCATACATGCACCGTTCCACAATACAAGGTCCCTACCAGTTTTCTTTGCAACCCATGCCCCTAGATTTTTGTCAGGTCCAAAAATAATCTTGGTATCTTTAGGCAGGCTTTCTACAATTTGTACCGCATTTGTTGAGGTGCAAACGATATCACTTAATGCTTTTAATTCAGCCGTACAATTGACATAAGTGATGACTACATGATCAGGATATTTTTCTTTAAACTTCCTGAACAGGTGAGGCGGACAGCTGTCTGCAAGTGAACAGCCTGCTTTAAAATCTGGCAATAATACTTTTTTACCGGGTGAGAGGATTTTAGCCGTTTCAGCCATAAAATGCACGCCAGCAAATACGATTACATCTGCCTCAGTCTTTGCTGCCTCTTGCGACAGACCCAGGCTATCGCCTATGTAATCAGCAATATCCTGAATATCAGGCTCCTGATAATAGTGAGCAAGTATTATCGCATTTTTTTCCTTTTTTAATTTTTCTATTTCGACAAAAAGATCTAGTGTTGGATCGATCTTTTCGTCTATAAAACCTTTTTTATTCAATTCCGTTAAAGTGTCCATCATCAGTTTCTGTTATGAGTTTGAATCTTGCATAAAGGTACGCTGTTTCCACACTTCAATAAATAATAATTAATTTATATAAATAGATTTCTATTGTTTATTAGTGTGTTGGTATTGTGTACAAATTTCCTGTTTTAATACGATTATCTGAGTTATTAATAATTTACTAACATTAAGATTACATTTTCATTCTAAATATTGGCTGATTTACAGCAAGATATTAATAGACTTAAAAACTTATCAATGTAAATATGTGTATTATTAGGTAGGGGGTAAAAAGTTAATAAACTATGAAAATCAGCTTAAAAATAACTTAAAATATTGTGTCAAATAGCCTTTTTACCTTAGCTTTAAACATTCAAAAATATTTGTTCTAATTGTTTAGACATAAAGTTAACAATTCTATAGTGGTTGTTAACAAGTGTATGAATTTAGCCATTTTAAGGACCATTCTATTGAATATTGTTTGTAATTAATTGAATATCAATATAATATTAATGAGAAAAGTTGATTTTTTAGTTATTGGATCGGGAATAGCGGGCTTGAGCTTTGCATTAAAGGCTGCGAAGTATGGTAAGGTTTTAATTGTTACGAAGTCTAATGAGGATGAATCTAATACTAAGTATGCACAGGGTGGAGTAGCTGTAGTTGTAGATAAAGATGATTCTTTTGAAAAACATATTTCAGATACATTGGTGGCAGGAGATGGCTTGTGCGATGAGGAAATTGTGGAAATAGTTGTGAAGGAAGGTCCTCAGCGCATACAGGAGATTATAGACTACGGGATAAACTTTGATAAAAATCAAACAGGTGTGTATGACCTTGCAAAGGAGGGTGGCCATTCTGAACACAGAGTTTTACACTATAAGGATGTCACTGGATATGAAATAGAGAGTGTATTACTAAAGCAAATTCACCAGAATGAAAATATCGAGATATTAACACATTACTTTTGCCTGGAGCTGATCACCCAGCATCATCTGGGAATACACGTTGACAAGAGTACTGAAGATATCAACTGTTACGGCATATATGCCTTTAACACAGAACTTAACGATGTGGAAAAGATATTGGCAAATGTGACTATCATGGCTTCTGGAGGTGCCGGACATATCTATTCCAGTACTACAAATCCAGTTATTGCAACCGGCGATGGAATGGCAATGGTTTATAGAGCTAAAGG
>NZ_DATHGC010000363.1:0-35340 GCF_035317785.1 Pedobacter sp.
GCGACAAAATAGTGGACATCAGTTCTTTTAAATAAACAAGGAAATGTTTGATATAAAAAAAGCTTTACCGTTTTGGTAAAGCTTTTTTTTTAGTCCTTTTGCTTGGTGAGGTAATATACCGGTATGCCGATGAGCATGATGAGGACACCCCATCCGCAGGTACTGGTCTTATAGATCAGCAAAAGAATACACAAGGCAGTAGCGGTTAAAATATAAAACAGAGGCAATACTGGGTATCCGAAAGCCCGGTACGGACGTTCTGCATCAGGCATTTTTCTTCTTAAGATAAAGATCCCGTAAATGGTCAGGATATAAAATATCAATACAATAATAACAACGAAATCCAGTAAATCGCCGTAACGGCCTGTTAAACATAAAGCGGACGCCCAAAGTCCCTGAATCCACAATGCCCATTCGGGTACATCAAAACGGTTTAAATTAGCCGCCCTTTTAAAGAATAAGCCATCTTTTGCCATGGTATAATATACTCTGGCCCCCGCCATGATCAAACCATTATTACAGGCAAAGGTGGAGATCATAATCATCACCGCAATAATAATTGTTCCGGCGTTTCCAAAAATATACTGTGCTGCAACGACCGCCACACGGTCCGATTTAGCTGTGGTAATTGAATCCAGCGGCAATACCGCAAGGTACATCAGGTTTGCCAGAATATAAATCACACTTACTATAAACGTACCCAGGAACAAGCTCAAACCAACATTACGCTGAGGATTTTTAATCTCGCCGGCAATAAAAGTAACACCCGTCCAGGCATCAGCAGAAAACACTGAACCCACCATAGCGGCAGCAATTCCTGAAAGCAAGGCAGATCCACCGATAGCACTCCATTGTAATGTTTCCGGGCTGAAGGACCTTGGCGTCCATACATCTGTCCAGTTGGCATTCCATATTTCTGTTTTAGCACCCAGCATAAAGCCAAATACAATTAGGCCAAGCAGGGACATTATTTTTATAATGGTTAAGAAGGTCTGGAGTAATTTACCATTTTTAACCCCTCTGCTGTTAATGTAGGTGAGTAAAACAATGGTCACAATAGAAACAAGCTGGGCAGCGTGCAATTTAAAATCTCCGGATTGCCAGAGGATGTTGTTCTCACTGAAAGGTTCAAACAAATACGCCGCGAATTTGGAAAAGGCCACACCTACCGCTGCTATCGTGCCGGTCTGGATCACCGCAAACAGGCTCCATCCGTACAGGAAAGCGATCAGTTTATTGTAGGCTTCTTTTAAATAAACATACTGTCCGCCGGCTTTTGGAAACATCGCGCTCAGTTCGCCATAGCTAACGGCTGCAATAACGGTAATTACCCCCGTAAGGACCCAAATTAGGATAAGCCAGCCGGCTGAACCCACATTTCTGGCAATGTCGGCACTGACGATAAATATCCCTGACCCGATCATGGAACCTACAACTAGCATAGTCCCGTCTAACAGTCCAAGTTCTCTTTTAAAAGAGCCATCTTGAGTTTCTTCTTTCATGTTGGTATGGTTGGTTTTTTTAAGGAATCAAATATTGTTATGCATAGTCGGATGATGCTAATATATTTAAACTTAAATAAAACTTGGTAAGCATTTGTATACATCTCTGAAAAATACTTTTATAAATGTATATTGCTCCGGATAGATCTGTTAAATAAATATTGCAATGAAACGCTGAAAAATTTGGTAATTACATAAACACGCTTATTTTTGCAAACCCCCACTTGCCTGATATAACGGCTAAGCGTCTTTTTTGAAAGATAAAGGGGATACTAACCAGATTATAAACCAGAACTTAAGAAGAAACTAAACGAGAATATCAACATATGGAGTTTTTACAAAACAATTTAATCTATTTTATCCCTGTACTGGGTTTAATAGGCATCCTGGTGATGGCTATTAAAAGTGCATGGGTAAACAAACAGGATGCAGGCGACAAAAATATGCAGGAACTGGCCGGCTATATAGCTGATGGTGCAATGGCTTTTTTAAAGGCTGAGTGGAGGGTCCTTAGTATTTTTGTAGTATTTACAGCGGCTTTGCTGGCCTATTCAGGAACTATTCACGAGGTAAACGGTGTTCAATTGCACTCCAGCTGGATCATTTCCATTGCTTTTATTATCGGGGCGGTATTTTCTGCAACAGCAGGTTATATTGGCATGAAAGCGGCTACCAAAGCAAATGTACGGACAACACAAGCTGCCAGAACAAGCTTAAAACAGGCCTTGAAGGTTTCTTTTACAGGTGGTACCGTAATGGGTCTTGGCGTAGCTGGTTTGGCTATTTTGGGTCTCGGCGGTTTGTTTATTGTTTTTCTCCAGGTATTTAATGTGGTATCGGCTAACAGTGTGGAAATGAGGACGGCAATTGAAGTGCTAACCGGATTTTCACTGGGGGCTGAATCCATTGCACTTTTTGCCCGTGTGGGTGGTGGTATCTATACCAAGGCTGCCGACGTGGGTGCCGATCTCGTAGGTAAGGTTGAAGCAGGTATCCCGGAGGATGATGTGCGCAACCCGGCAACTATCGCTGATAATGTGGGTGATAATGTAGGTGACGTGGCAGGAATGGGTGCCGATTTGTTCGGGTCTTATGTGGCAACGATATTGGCGACTATGGTGCTGGGGCAGGAAATTGTAGCCGCAGATAATTTTGGTGGTATGTCCCCTATACTGTTGCCTATGGTGATCTGCGGACTGGGTATTTTGTTTTCCATTGTAGGAACCTGGTTTGTCCGCATCAAGGGAGAGGATTCTAACGTACAGACTGCTTTAAACCTGGGCAACTGGGGCTCGATCGTCATTACTGCCATCGCATCATATTTTATTGTAATGTGGATGCTGCCTTCAAACCTCCATTTGCGTGGTGTTGATTTTACCAGTATTGATGTGTTCTATGCGATCATAGTTGGTCTGGTAGTCGGTACGTTGATGAGTATCATTACGGAGTACTATACTGCAATGGGCAAAGGCCCGGTAAATTCCATCATCCAGCAGTCTGGAACAGGACATGCAACCAACATTATTGGTGGTCTTTCGGTAGGTATGAAATCTACTGTCGCCCCCATTTTAGTTTTGGCCGGAGGTATTATTTTCTCTTATGCTTTTGCGGGTTTATATGGTGTAGCAATAGCTGCGGCAGGTATGATGGCCACAACTGCTATGCAGCTGGCGATTGATGCTTTTGGACCTATTGCTGACAATGCCGGTGGTATTGCTGAAATGAGCCAGCTCCCTCCTGAAGTGCGTGAGCGTACAGATAACCTGGATGCTGTGGGAAATACGACTGCCGCTACTGGTAAAGGATTTGCCATTGCTTCTGCAGCATTGACTTCACTGGCTTTATTTGCTGCATTCGTGGGTGTTGCGGGTATTTCGGCTATTGACATTTATAAAGCTCCTGTTTTGGCGGGATTGTTTGTTGGTGCCATGATTCCTTTCATCTTCTCGGCACTGTGTATCGCTGCTGTTGGTAAAGCTGCAATGGATATGGTACAGGAAGTCCGCCGTCAGTTTCGTGAGATCCCGGGAATTATGGAATACAAAGCCAAACCTGAATACGAAAAATGTGTGGCCATTTCTACCAAGGCCTCTATCAGGGAAATGATGCTGCCGGGTGCGATTGCACTTTTGGTTCCTATCATAGTGGGTTTCGGATTTAAAGGTGTTTTTCCGTCGGTAAGTTCGGCAGAAATACTGGGAGGCCTGCTTGCAGGTGTTACGGTATCAGGCGTGCTGATGGGAATTTTCCAGAGTAATGCAGGCGGTGCCTGGGATAATGCTAAAAAATCATTTGAAAAAGGTGTAGAGATTAATGGGGAAATGCACTATAAAAAATCTGAACCGCACAAAGCTTCTGTGACCGGAGATACTGTCGGAGATCCGTTTAAAGATACCTCAGGGCCATCCATGAACATTCTGATCAAACTAATGTCTATCGTTTCACTGGTTATTGCGCCTTATATTGCAGTTTCTGTAAATAATGTGGCAGCTGTAAAGCCGGAAAGCAGTAAGCATATACAAATCGCTGCAATTAGCAGTTCTTTAAAAGAAATTAAAGTTAAAAAAGCAGCTGATCTGAATGAAAAAACAGAAAAGGCAGTCAGTGAAAGCCTGACCACTCAATAAAAACTGGAATTGTTACCAAATAAAAGGGATTTTGAAAAGAAATCCCTTTTATTTTTAGATATATTTTATTTAGGTTTGGTACCTAAATATAAATTAAGCGGCACTATAGAAAAACTTTAACTAAACTTAGAATTTATGAATTTCAGAAAGTCAATTGACTTGCTCACCAAAGAAGCTACGGAAAGCGGAGAAGGTACGCTGAAGCGGACGCTCGGGCCCGTAAATCTTGTCGCTCTGGGCATCGGTGCAATTATCGGCGCAGGTTTGTTTTCCATCACAGGTTCAGCGGCCGCCAATAATGCAGGACCGGCTATTACCATTTCATTTATCATTGCCGCTGTTGGCTGTGCCTTCGCTGGTTTGTGTTATGCGGAATTTGCCTCAATGATCCCTGTGGCCGGTAGTGCTTATACCTACTCTTATGCGACCATGGGCGAGTTTGTGGCCTGGATCATAGGCTGGGATTTGGTACTTGAGTATGCGGTGGGTGCTGCTACGGTCTCCATCAGCTGGAGCCGGTACCTGGTCAAGTTTCTGGAATACTACGATATTCATTTGCCGGCGCAGGTGACTATGTCTCCTTTTGACACTGCAACCCTAATGGATGGGACTGTGGTTTCGGGCATGTTCAATTTGCCAGCTGTATTCATCATCGTTCTGATGTCCCTCGTACTGATCAGGGGAACCAGCGAGTCTGCATTTATCAACGGCATTATTGTGGCTGTTAAAGTTGTGATCGTTTTTATATTTATATTTTTAGGATGGAAATACATCAACGCTGATAATTACTCGCCATATTTCATACCTGCCGACAAACCGGGTCATGAAAGTTTATTTACACACGGATGGGGCGGGGTCATTAGGGCTGCTGGAATTGTATTCTTTGCCTATATTGGTTTTGATGCAGTGTCTACAGCAGCTCAGGAAGCTAAAAATCCTAAAAAAGACATGCCGATCGGTATTCTCGTTTCCTTGTTTATTTGTACCATATTATATATCCTTTTCGCCCACGTCATGACCGGGGTTGCAAATTACGATTTGTTTAAAGGCCAGGACGGTATTGCGCCGGTTGCGGTTGCAATTGACAATATGGGTGCTAAAGATGCTGCCGGTATAGTAACCCCTGCTTATCCATGGTTAAATAAAGCCATCATTCTTGCCATTTTAGGTGGCTACGCATCGGTTATTTTAGTCATGCTATTAGGACAATCAAGGGTGTTCTTCTCCATGAGCAAGGACGGTTTGCTTCCTAAAGTCTTTTCAGATGTGCACTCTAAATTCAGCACTCCGGCAAAGAGCAATCTCTTGTTCATGGTATTCGTCAGTTTATTTGCTGCGTTTGTTCCAGCCCGTGTTGTGGGTGAAATGACCAGTATAGGTACTTTATTTGCCTTCATCCTGGTTTGTATCGGTGTGATGATCCTGAGAAAGCGTATGCCTGATCTGCCAAGAGCATTTAAAGTACCTTTGGTACCGCTCATACCTGTTTTAGGTATTTTAGTTTGTTTGGGAATGATGGTATTCCTCCCGCTTGATACCTGGGTCCGTTTATTGGTATGGATGATCATTGGTATCAACGTATACCTGTTCTATGGCATCAAAAACAGTTTCCTGTCTGACAACCTCAAAACAACCCTTGCAAACAGTACAAAGGTGGTTTCTTATGTAGGGCTGGTATTGGCTGTATTGCTGATCATAGTAGCACTGATACATCATAACATCACAGACGGCACGGATACAGGGTTATATTATTTCTCATTGATATTCGCTATAGCACATTTCATTTTATATGCTTACCGCGCATCAACATCGAATCAGATCCAACCAAAATAGAGGTCTAATTGTCTCGTATATTTTAAAAGCCACTCCAGGAGTGGCTTTTTTTATGGTTTATATTACTGTACCTTTGAGGGCTAAACTAACTTTATGAAATTTAATTTCAGTCAGATCTTGTCGTGCACGATGGTTATTTTTGCGATCATCGACATTTTGGGTTCTATTCCTGTCGTCATTGAGCTTAGAAGAAAGGCCGGCGGTCACATTCAATCGGAGAAAGCAACGCTGGTAGCAGCACTGCTGATGATCATTTTTCTCTTTGCAGGCGAGACTTTGTTAAAGATCATCGGTCTGGACGTGGAATCATTTGCTATTGCAGGATCCTTTGTAATCTTTTTCATTGCGATGGAGATGGTTTTAGGATTGACAATATTTAAGGAAGATGTTCACGAAACAGTATCTATTGTACCTTTGGCTTTTCCGTTAATTGCGGGAGCTGGAACCATGACCACTTTGCTTTCCTTAAAAACGGAGTACGAGACGCAAAACATCATCGTAGGAATTGTTATCAATATGATTTTTGTGTATTTGGTATTAAAAAACACCAATCGACTGGAGAAACTCCTGGGTAAGTCAGGTCTGAGCATTTTACGGAAAGCTTTTGGAATTATTCTGCTCGCCATAGCGATTAAGCTGTTCAGGAACAATACGGGTCTGTAAAAGACTGTTTCTGAATAGCAAATTATTGCCTAATAAATCGGGCTGCAAACATGGTGTCTGCCTTATCATTGTACCCCTTGATCACTTCTGACTTCTCCAGTTTTAATGGGAGATTTTCCTCGATCCAGGCGACAACATCTTCATTTTCCTGCCTGAAAACTGAACAGGTGATATAGATCAGGGGTTTACCTTCTTTAAGGTACTTTGCGACATTGCCTGCTATCGCCTTTTGCAGCTTTGAAAAATAAGCAATCTTATGGTCGTCAAAGTAGTAAAGCATTTCAGGTGTGCGGCCCCAGGTGCCTGAACCTGAACAGGGGGCATCAAGGATTATTCCGTCAAATTCATAATGATGCAGATCCGGATCATTATTCTGCAGAAGATCCAAAACTTTCTTTTGGTATTTTTTTATTCCCGCCTCCTGAAAGCGCTCATCAAGGTTATTTAAGCTGTCTTCCCTTACATCACTAACCAAAAGCTGGACTTTTGGTTCAAGATCATGAAGAAGCAGGGATTTCCCGCCGGATGCAGCACAGCAGTCCCACCAGTAATCCCAGCTCGCGGGTTCAAAAAAAACGCCTGTTTTTTGGGACGACAGGTCCTGAACCTGGTAATGTTTCTGATCTGGCATTAAGTGTTCCAGTTTGGTGCCATTTGGCAGTGCCAGAGTCGTCCCGGTAAGCTGCGTAAAATCGACATCGTGTTGTTTGAGCGTTTCCGCAAATTGCTGAATATGACTGGCTTTTATTCGCAGGAAGAGATCAGGTTGTGTAAAATAAGACTCATATAAATCGGGGAGCGCAATGCCTTCACTCAGGATATCCTTAAAGCCAAATACATCAGCCAGCTGAAATTCCGGATAATTCTTTTTGATTAAGGCTATCTTTTCTTTTACGGTAAGGCTTATGCGGTCTTTTAAATCAGGCAATAAGTCTTCAATGACCAGGCTCATCGTTTGGCTGCACAGGAAATCAGCCACTGCAAGTCGCAGGATCTGATCTGCATCAGGCAGTGCTTTCCCCAGCCGGAAAAAACTATAGATATATCTTGTAGCCCAGCGCCGGTCTGAAGACCCCATCTCCTTGTTCCGCTTAAAATAACCAAAAAGAAAACGGTGCAATGGCATCAGCCCATCGTAACTTTTAAAAATTTGCTGAAATGCCCTAATCTGGTGCTCTACCCTCATTCCACTATATTTAATGCAAAATTCTCATAACGCAGCAGCATCAGACTTGTATTGATATAACCCAGCTTCTCATCCTGAATAAAGGAAAAACTATTGTGCAGCCCTTTATACTTTACTTTTGTAAGATACTGTAAATATTCCTTTCCGTGCTGAGCTAATAAGGTGGCAAAGTAAAACCCGATATCAAAACCTTTAAAAGCATATTCTCCAGGTTCAAAATGAAATGATGATCTGTATTTCCTGATAAATTCGTTTACGGTAGCGCTGGTATAATCTACCTTATATGACGACGTGACTGTAGTGCGTAAAGCCTGCAATTTATCAGTATTGTAGTTTTGCCTGATCCAGTCAGGATGGCCGAACAGATCCAGGTCTAACAATCTTGCGTTCTTTAGTTTTACCAGTTTATCCAACGTTGGAATGACGAAATTCCGGTCTGGTGAACATACGATAACCACATACTTTTTATTTTTGATCAGCTTTAATTCCATGTTAAATACCGAGCTATATTCCTGAAATAGAAATTGCTTTTTTGCAGTGGAAAAATATGTTCTGATTGGCTTCCCCATAGTCTCATCCTCCGGACTTCCCGGATTGATCAGTACTACCACGGCATTTGCTGTATTGTAACTTTTGGTGATAAAGTCTCCCAATTTACCAATATGGAGGTCAATGTTGTTGGCTATTGAGATCAGGTTTGGATTGTTAAACTCATCGGGGTGTGTTGCCGCGAGGGGATTAATTACAGGGATGTGTTTTTCCACTGAATAATTCCTGATGTATTTCAGGCCCTGTGGGAAAACCGGGCCTATGATTAAATTCGAAGCGCTCAGTCCCCCGTTTTGAATTAATCCGGCAACCTGTGTGTTGTTGTCCCGGGTGTCGTAGACATTGAGTTTAAAATTAAGGCCCATTGCAGCCGCTGAATCGACACCAATCTTAAAGCCCTGGTAGAAATCGATAGCCATGGCAGACTTTTCTACATCAGCCTTTGTTGCGGTTTTAAGATTAATCTCATTTAACCGGAAAGGTATTAACAAAGTGATGTTAGCCTGTGAAAATTTGGCAGCAGATTTCTCTGCTTTCTTTTCCTCGGTTTTCACAGGCTCTGTTTTTTTGGCAGGTGTGTTTGTAACCTTAGGTGAGCAGGCAGACAAAAACAATCCGGCAAAAAAGATCAGGCAATATCTATTCCCACTCAATGGTAGCAGGTGGTTTTGAGCTAATATCATATACCACACGGTTAATTCCTTTTACTTTGTTAATTATTTCATTAGAAATCTTTGCAAGTACGTTATAAGGAAGGTGGCACCAGTCTGCGGTCATTCCATCTACAGATTCAACTGCACGTAAACAGATCACGTTTTCGTAGGTGCGTTCATCGCCCATTACTCCAACTGACTGCACGGGAAGAAAAATTGCTCCCGCCTGCCAGACCTTGTCGTATAGTCCTGCTTCCTTTAAATTACCGATATAAATGGCATCTGCCTCCTGAAGGATTGCTACCTTTTCAGCAGTAACTTCTCCCAGGATCCTGATGGCCAAACCAGGACCAGGAAAAGGATGACGGCCTATGATAAAATCTTCAAGACCCAGAGATCGTCCCACCCTTCTTACCTCATCTTTAAAAAGTGTATTCAATGGTTCGACTACTTTCAGTTTCATGAAATCCGGCAGTCCACCTACATTGTGGTGCGATTTTATGGTTGCAGAAGGTCCCTTAACCGAAACCGATTCGATGACATCAGGGTAAATTGTACCCTGTGCAAGCCATTTCACGTCCTGAACTTCATGTGCCTCATCATCAAAGACCTCAATGAATACCCGGCCTATGGCTTTACGTTTCAATTCAGGGTCTTTAACACCGGCAAGCTGGCTTAGGAACCGGTCCTTTGCATCAACCCCCTTAATGTTCAGTCCTAAGTGCTTGTACTGTTCCAGTACCCCTGCATATTCATCTTTACGCAGCAGGCCATTATCTACAAAGATACAATGCAGATTTTTGCCAATGGCTTTATGAAGAAGTATCGCAGCGACGCTGGAATCTACTCCTCCTGAAAGTGCAAGTACCACTTTGTCATCTCTCAGTTTTTCACGAAGGGCGGATATTGTTGTTTCTACAAAAGCGTCCGGTGTCCATTCCTGCTTGCATCCGCAGATGTCTACCAGGAAATTCTCCAAAAGCTGCTTACCGTCTGTACTGTGCGTTACTTCAGGGTGAAATTGTATGGCGTAAGTTTCAGAATCTTTTATTTGATAGGCTGCAACTCTCACGCTGTCTGTGCTGGCAATCAGCTCAAAGTTTTCGGGTATTTTTGTGATCGTGTCACCATGTGACATCCAGACCTGGGAATCGAGGCTGATATTTTTAAATAACTTATTGCCGGTCGCTATAAAATTCAGATTGGCTCTTCCATACTCCCTGGTTGATGATGGCTGTACCTCACCGCCCATATGCTGAGCCATGTATTGTGCGCCATAGCAAACACCAAGTACAGGATATTGATTATGGAATCTTTTAAGATCTATTTGAGGGGCATCTTCCTGGCGTACTGAATATGGACTACCTGAAAAAATGATGCCTTTAACGTCTGAAGAAATTTCAGGAATGTTATTAAAAGGATGTATTTCGCAATAAACGTTTAACTCGCGTACTCTTCGGGCAATTAATTGTGTGTATTGGGAACCAAAATCGAGAATAATGATTTTTTCTTGCATGGCCAAAGTTAAGAAAACTTCAGCACTTCCACGCCGAATCTGCGTAGAAAATCTACACCTTCATCACTTACAAGCCCTTTGTATTCCGCATAAGAATCTTTAAAATATACCCGTTTAATTCCTGAAGAAAGGATTAATCTTGCACATGCAATGCAGGGCGAAAGTGTGGTATACAGCGTAGATCCTGCTATTTTAGAACCATTTTTTACAGCGTAAAGAATCGCATTCTCTTCTGCATGGAGTGCAAGTGAGCAGCTGCCCTTTGAATCCCGGGAGCATCCTGTTTCCGGCCATTCCTCATCACAATTGTGTGTGCCTGCAGGCGGGCCGTTGTAACCAATGGAAATGATCCGGGTATCTTTGGTCAGTACGGCACCAACATGTGCCCGCACGCAATGGGAACGGGCGGCAAGGTCGGTTGCTAAATTCATATAGATATCGGTAAAACTTGGCTTCTTCATCTAATAGTCCCTTCGCTCATAACATTAGTTAAAAATGATTTTTAGTGGCTAAACATAAATAAAAAAAACTATAAGCTAAAGTGTAATATTTATACATTAACAGGAGTTAATGTATGTGCAATAAAACGAGCAAAAAATGAAGGTTGTTTATGTTTAAAATTGCATATTAGCATATTAATATACGAGGAACTGAATGTTTGAAGCAATATTACAAGGGATAGGTGCGGGTATTTTATTTTCGTTTTTAACGGGTCCTGTATTTTTTTCCATGATAAAAACGAGTATAGAAAGAGGCTTTAAGGCTGGGTTTTCTCTCGCTATTGGAGTGGTTTTCAGTGACATCATTTTTATCTCTCTGACGATATTCAGCTCTCAGTTTGTAGATTATAACTCAGAATACAATCAGTATATCGGAATCATTGGAGGACTATTCCTTTTAGGCATTGGCAGCTATTATCTTTTTAACAAGGTCAAAGTCAGTTACGATATCTCTGAAGCGATAAAAATTAAAAAAAGGGGGTATATCGTAAAGGGATTCCTGATGTGCCTTTTATCCCCGTCTACACTCATGTTCTGGATAATGGTTGGAGGTATTATATCAGTCCAATTGCATTACGATATGGCAGAAAAAATTGTATTCTTTGTTGTCGCAATGACGACTCAGCTATCTGTCGACTGCTTTAAGACCTACTATGCCGCCAAACTTCGTTATCGGATAAAAGAGAAAACCATCCAAAACTTAAACCGGATCGCCGGCGCAGTGATATTGATCTTTGCCATCCGGCTTTTTATCCAGGTTGCCCTTAAGCATTATTCCTAAATCAGTTGTCTTCTAAATGAAAAGCCCCCGTTATCAAAAGATAACAGGGCTAATATGTTTTAGTGATTGGAAATGATACTAATAGGCCCTTTGGTTGCTGCCTTCTTTCCAGTTTACAAATGCTTTATTCACTACCTTATTTCCTCCGGGAGTAGGGTAATTACCAGAAAAATACCAATCTCCCGTGTGATTAGGACAGGCAACATGCAGGTTATCCAATGTTTGGTAGATCACCTCCACTTCTGCGTTTATGTTTTCAGGTGTGATGATCTTCGTGATCTGGGCGGAGATTTCCTGCTGTTTAAACGGCCTGTAAATATCCTTCACATGATTTATAATCTCTTCTTTGGGCAATAATAGCGAGGCTTTACATTTTTGATATACTTCTTCTATGATATGTTCCATTCCTCTTACCTTAAGTAGTTGGATAGCCGCTTCAAATGCAACAAACTGACCCATTTTAGACATATCAATACCATAACAGTCAGGATAGCGGATCTGCGGCGCTGATGAAACAATAATGATCTTTTTTGGATGCAGTCTGTCTATGATCTTAATGATGCTCTGCTTCAGTGTTGTGCCACGAACAATTGAGTCATCAATTGCTACTAATGTATCAGTATTGTTTTTGATTACCCCATACGTGGTATCATAAACATGGGCTACCATGTCCTGTCTGTCCGCATCCTGGGTGATAAAAGTTCTCAGCTTCACATCTTTAATAGCCAGCTTCTCTACTCTCGGATTCATAGAAAGTAATTCGTCCAGTTGCTCATCCGTCAAACTGTCTTTACGATGCAATAAGGTGTCCTTCTGGACGGCTCTTATGTAGGCATGAAGGCCTTCAACCATTCCATAAAAAGAAACTTCAGCTGTATTGGGGATAAATGAGAATACCGTATTTTTCAGATCTGCACTTACAGCATCGAGTATCTGTTTGCAAAGCAGCGCACCAAGGTGTTTCCTTTCTCTATAAATCTCTGCGTCACTACCCCTTGAAAAATAAATCCGTTCAAAAGAACATGCTCTCTTTTCCTCAGGCTCCCTAAATATTTCCTGGCTAACCGTTCCATCCTTTTTAACGATTAGTGCATGACCGGGCTGAATTTCTTTAACATCTCTGAATGCAATGTTAAAAGCAGTCTGTATAGCTGGTCTTTCTGATGCTGCAACTACGATCTCGTCATCCTGATAATAAAATGCAGGTCTGATACCTGAGGGGTCACGCAGGATAAAAGCATCACCGTTTCCAACAATACCGGAAATGGCGTAGCCTCCATCCCAATTCTTTGCAGAACGTCTCAGGATCTTTGCGATATCTAGATTCGTAGAGATTTTTTGTGTGATCTGTACGTTATCAAGTCCTTCTTTTTTGTATTCATCAAACAACTCTTGGTTTTCATCATCCAAAAAGTGGCCTATCTTCTCTAAAACTGTTACGGTATCCGCCTGTTCCTTCGGATGTTGTCCCAATTCATACAACTGCTCCAATAACTCATCTACATTGGTCATGTTAAAATTTCCGGCGATCACCAGATTACGAGTCATCCAGTTATTTTGGCGAAGGAAAGGGTGGCAATTTTCAATGCTGTTTTTGCCGTGTGTTCCATAACGGAGGTGGCCCAGCAATACTTCGCCGATAAAAGACACATTGGATTTCAGCCATTCAGTATCCAGCATTAATTCCGGTTTCTCATTCTGAATGTCAACAAATTTGCTTTGCACATAGCCAAAAATATCTGCTACAGCATTTTGGGCCATTGAGCGGTACCTGCTAATGTAGCGATGACCAGGTTTTACATCTAATTTAATGGTTGCAATCCCTGCTCCGTCCTGCCCACGGTTGTGCTGCTTTTCCATCAACAAGTAAAGCTTGTTCAATCCATAAAGTGCAGTCCCGTATTTTTCCTGGTAGTATGAGAGAGGTTTTAAAAGGCGGATAAAGGCTATACCGCATTCATGTTTTATTGAGTCACTCATTAAGTGTGTTGTTTGAGCCGCAAATTTACCGTTAAAAATAATCAGAACCTAGAAAGAAATAGAATCTTTCATTCAGATTATAATTGGTTGGAATTGTAGTTTATATGTCGGGAAGACACATCTGAACCAAAGAAAATAGAAGCGTGTTTATCAAAAGATACCTGATCACCAGACGTGTAAAAGTTACGTTTTGCCTCTTGGCCCAGTTTTTGGACGATTTCTGTATGCTTTCGAAGATATTTAAACAGACTATCTGCCACAATATCACCCTGACCTAAAAGAGTTACTGTATCATCGGCAAGGAAAGTTCTTATTTTAGGAATAAGCAAGGGATAGTGTGTACAGGCCAGAAGCAAGCAATCAATGCGTTCATCTTTAGCCATGATCTCACTGATGTATTTCTCTACAAAATAATCCGCGCCCGGATCAAGGTGTTCATTATTTTCCACCAATGGCACCCACATCGGACAACTCTGCTGAAGTACATTAATTTCTGGAAACAGCTTATTTATCTCCATAAGGTAAGACTCTGAATTAATGGTACCCCTCGTACCTAATATTCCAATGGTTTTTGATTTTGTAAAATTACCGACAACCTCTGCGGTTGGCCTGATAACACCAAGTACTCTGTGGTTGGGATATTTAACAGGAAGTATTCTTTGCTGAATCGACCTCAGAGCCTTTGCTGATGCCGTATTGCAGGCAAGGATAACAAGGGGGCAACCCTGGGCAAAAAGCCATTCCACACATTCGAGAGTATATTGATATACCGTTTCAAAAGAATGATCTCCATAAGGAGAACGTGCGTTGTCACCCAAATATATGTAATTGTACTGAGGCAGTTTCTTTGCTATTGACTTGAACACAGTTAAACCACCGTAACCTGAATCAAAAATACCAATAGATTGTCCAACGCTCATATTAAAAAAGGGACTGAATTTTATCATTCAGTCCCGCAATTTAAAATTTTAATTTTAATTATTTTTTTGGAGCCGCAGCAGGAGCAGCTGCAGTCGCACTAATACCCAATTTTGTTTTTACTAAAGCAGTGATGTCCTCACCCCCGTCAAAGTAGACCAAAGCAGGATTAGCTGTATCAAATACATAGGCATATCCTTTTTCTTTAGATACCGCTTTAATTGCAGCATCAGCTTTTACCTGTATAGGATTAAATAGTTCAGCATTTTTTTGTTCCATTTCCTGCTGTGCTTTACCTCTAGCATCTTCAATTCGTTTTTGAAGATCCTGCAAGTCTATACTCGCAGTCTGCAATTCCTTATCAACGGCCTCCTTGTTAGCTTCACTTCTTGTTTTTTCCTTCGCCTGTGCCGCTTGAAGCTTAGTTTGATATTCAGCAATCATCTTGTCAATATCGGTAGTTTTTGTTTTTCTGAAGGTCTCCAGTGTTGCTTGCGCGGTTTTAACTTCCGGCATTGCCTGAATGATATCCGCGGAATTTAAGTGCGCCAATTTTTGTTGTGCATTCGCAATGTTAGCAGAAAACAATAATCCTGCGGCTATAAAAAATGCGTTCATTAATTTTCTCATCTCTATTTTTCTTAATAATTGTTTTTAATTTATCCCCTTGTATGTTTACTTTATTACCGATCCCGGCTTATATCCCAGTCTTGTTATCACATCATTGCTTACATCGTAACTGCTGCTGGCATAGATCATCATTGTGGCCTCGCTGCTTTTGTCGAAAATAAAGTCCAGAAATTTGGCCTTGGCTATCTCCCCGATCGCCTTGGTCACTTTATCCTGCAGCGGACTTAACAATTTCGTTCTGGTTTGGAAAAGATCACCGTCCGGCCCAAATATTTTACGCTGAAAATCTTTTGCCTGCTTTTCTTTTTCAATGATCTCGTTCTCCCTGCGTTTCCGCATGTCTTCAGTCAACAAAACCTGATCAGCCTGATATGCCTTATACATTTTGTCAATTTCAGTAAAATTATTATCAACCTGCTGCTGCCATTGTTCAGATAAAACGTTCAACTGATTCAACGAAGATTTATACTCTGGTAAATGCTTGAGGATATATTCAGTATCCACATAGGCAAACTTCTGGGCAAACGCACCTAACCCGGTAAAAAACAACAAACCTATTAAAATATATTTTTTCATTCTTTCAAGCATTAAAATTAATTAAAACCGCCAAGTTGCTGGGCAATACTAAAGTGAAACTGTCCTTTGTTTGCATCCGGCAGACCAGGAATATTATCAAATCCGTAACCATAATCGATACCCAGTAAGCCGAATATCGGTAAAAATATTTTTGCACCCAAACCTACCGAACGTCTAACGTTAAAAGGATTAAAATCACCAAAATTATTCCAGGTGTTACCTGCCTCAGCAAAACCCACAAGAAAGGCAGTAGCCTGTTGGCTTGCAATAACCGGGTATCTCAATTCCATCACATATTTTGTAAAAATAGGACTTCCCGAACTTTGGGCGATTCCTGGGTTTGATCCTACCGGAATTACTGAATTGTTTGAATAACCACGCATAGCTATAAGTTCCGAACCCTGCAAGAAATCAAATCCCTGCATACCGTCTCCTCCCAATTTAAAACGTTCAAATGCCGACTGACCAACCGCTTTATTATAAGATCCAAGGAAACCAAACTGAGCTTGTGCTTTAACTACAAACTTTCCGGCTAGTCTTTGGAACCATTGTGTTTCAAACTTCCACTTATGGTACTCGGTAAATTTATAACGCTGTTTGTCCGGTGCTGTTGCATAGTTAATGTTATTTAACAATGAGTAAGGAGGAGTAGCCTGTATCGTAAATTTAAAGATTGAACCTTCGGTCGGGAAAATAGGCGAATTTCTTGAGTCCCGGCTCAGTTCCTGGGTTAAGTTAAAATTGTATGACGTGCCTGTACTAAACAAGTATCCAGGATAATTATTTAAGATATATTGCTGTATGTTAATCGAGTGGCTCAATTGAAAATAGTTGTCAGGGAAGTTTAATCTTCTTCCCAAACTAACTGTGACACCATTCAAACGGATTTTTGAATACTCATTGCTTGAAGGATCAATGGTGCCGTAATAACTTGTTCCGCCATTAGACTGCAATGAGGTAAAGGCACTTACGCCAAAGCTAACAGGTTTCTTACCCCCAAGCCATGGCTCAGAAAATGAAAAGCTGTAAGACTGGTAATATTTCCCGTTGGTTTGCCCTCTTAAACTCAATTTTTGCCCGTCACCTTTTGGCAAGGGCTTATAAGCATCAAGATTAAACAGATTTCGCAGGGAAAAGTTATTAAAGGTCAATCCGAGGGTACCAATAATATTACCGCCACCAAAACCGCCTGACAATTCCACCTGATCTGATGGTTTTTCTTCAACCGCATATTCTATATCAACAGTTCCGTCAGCAGGATTAGGCCTTGGTGTAGGCACTGTTTTCGATTCATCAAAATTACCCAGCTGACCGATCTCACGAACCGTACGGATTAACAGATCTTTAGAGAATTTCTCTCCCGGTTTAGTACGCACATCGCGCAAAACAACCCTGTCATTCGTGATGGTATTACCCTTTACAGTAATGCGGTTGTTTGTATATTGAGGGCCTTCATAAATTCGCATTTCCACTTCTACAGTATCGCCATGAATCTTATTCTGTATCGGATCGATATTGAACGTCAAATAACCATCATTAAGATAAACGCTGGAAACGTCGTCTCCATTGGCACTGCCCCGCAATTTCTTTTCTAATTTTTCATCACTGAAAACCTCGCCTTTTTCTATGCCCAGAACCTTTTCCAAATAATCCGTGGTATATTTAGCGTTACCTGCCCAGGTTATATTACCAAAATAATATTTCGGACCTTCAAACAGATCGATCTTAACGCCAACAGATTTTTCATTGTACTGATACACGCTGTCCTTTAATATTACGGCATCCATGTATCCGCGTTCTTTCATCTTAGCGATCAGTTTTAGCTTATCTTCCTCGTATTTCTCCTTACTGAATTTCCCTGACCCAAATATCTTGTAAAATGCCTGCTGTCTGGTTTTTTTCATAAACTTACGCAGCTTAGCCGAAGAGAAGTCCTTATTACCTGTAAAGTTTACTTCATGCACCTTTACCTTTCTGCCTTTATTGACAAAAACCTCTAAGATCATCCCATTTTCAATAGTTGGATCCGGCTTGGTCTTATAATCAACAGACGTAAAAAAGAACCCTTTTTGCAGCAGGTACTTTTTTATAGTAGCAGTAGTCGTATTATAGAGGTTATCATTGATGATCGATTTGCCGCTTTTTTCGTTCAGTTTTTCGAGTATATCTGTTTTTTGTGATTTGCTGACACCATTGATCTCGAAAGACCCCAAACGGGGTCGCTCTACGACACTAATATCAAAATACACCGTGTCTTCTACGATCTTTTCTATATTTAGCTCTACATCATCGAATAGTCCCTGCGCCCATAGATTTTTAATTGCATTGGAGGTAGCTTCTCCGGGAAGTATGACCCGCTCTCCCTTTATCAGCTTTGATAAAGTTATAATTACGTCTTTTTCTATGAACTTTGTTCCGCTTAAGGTTGTTCCACCAATAATGTATTCTTTAGGATTAAAGTAATCCAGATCCAAACCATTTACTTTTAAAGAAGGGGGAGTCGGATTGGTCTGAGGACGGGTAATTTGTGCCATAGCAGGTAAGCCTATCAATAGCATAAATATAAGTTGGTATATTCTTTTCATTTAAATCTAAAAAATCGATGCTAAGTTAATTTAAACACATGTTAAAAAGTGTTAAAAGTCAAATTAGTTCAACTGTTCACTAATTTTACCAAATCGTCTTTCGCGTTTTTGGTAGTCTACTATGGCTTCAAAAAGATCTTCTCTTCTGAAGTCCGGCCAAAGTGTATCAGTAAAATAAAGTTCTGTATAGGCCATTTGCCATAACAGGAAATTACTGATTCTATGTTCGCCGCTTGTTCTGATCATCAGCTCGGGCTCGGGCATATCAAATGTGGTCAACTGAGCTGCAAAACTTTTTTCATCAATTTCTTCTATTTTTATCTTTTGATCCATCACTTGCTGCGCAAGTTTTTTTGCCGCTGTGACCAACTCCCACTTGGAACTGTAACTCAGTGCGAGGGTTAACGTACAACGGGTATTATCAGCTGTTTTTTCCATGGCACTTTTCAGATCATCAATGCATTTTTGCGGAAGTGAAGCGATGTCGCCTATGGCATTAAGTCTGATGTTATTTTTAGTCAGTGTGGCTGTTTCCTGGTTAATGGTTGATATCAGCAATTCCATTAAAGCGTCTACTTCTTCGGCCGGCCTGTTCCAGTTCTCAGTCGAAAACGCATAGACCGTAAGGTATTTGATGCCTATATCTGCACAGCCTTCCACAATATCCTTGACTGAAAGCACACCGCTTTCGTGCCCGAAGTGTCTGATTTTACCCTGGCTTTTCGCCCATCGGCCATTACCATCCATGATTACGGCAATGTGCTGAGGCAGCTTATTGATATCGAGTTGTTCTTTAAATCCCATTAATTTGGTGCAAATATGCCTAAAATGTATAACATTTTTGGGACACAAAGGTATAAGATATGCCAATACCTACAAACATATATGTATCTCTTTTTCTAAAATCCCCTCTTTGGACGCCTGGCGCACCATATTGGGATAAAGAAGGGTCGGAAAGTCTTTGCCTGGTTGTGCGCAATTCAGGTGAATCGCCTTCAGGCCAGGTTGATGGACTCGGGTATTTTCTGCTCACATCATCTAAATAGTCAGAATATGCGGTCCGGTATCCGATGCTGGTGAACAATCCCCAATTTTCTTTTAGCCGTACTTTTGCACCCGCACCATAAAGAATATTAAATGTGTAGTTTTTATAAGGCACGCCATTCCCCCCTTCTGTTTTATAATGCCGAACATTGTATTCCACGCCATCATACGTTGCTTTGGGGCTGAATAAGACTGTACCTATTCCGGTGAAAAGATAGGGGGTAAACATCTTGGTTCCTCCACCTGCGAAATAATCAAAAAAATTGAAGTCAACCTGCAGACTAACCTCGTTCAATGGAGTTTTAAAGTTGATATTTCTGTCTCTGAACTGGCTATTATCAGATTTAGCGTCATTGGCCTTGATCTTACCATAAGCGTAATGCAGTCCAACCGCCCAATAGGGATCCAAATTCATTTTAACATAAGCTGCTGCAGACAGTCCGCTTATTTTTAAGGGTTGTTTTTGATTGAGGTCTCCGATATATCCCGCTCCGCCGGCGGCTATACCCAATTCAATCGTCTGACCTTTTGCACCGAAACCGATCAAAAGAAAAACAAGAAAATAAAATAATCTTTGTTTGTTTAGCATTCTAGTAATTACGGGTATCAATACCCCAAAGTAATTTATTCCTTAACGTCGTTAGGTAGCTTTCATTGTTTAAACGAATTAAATTCACATGAAAACTTGCCTTGTTCAGGATAATTTTAACTGATCTGTCAACGGTTTCTGTTCTTGAATCGCAGGACACTAAAAATTTTGCACTCCGGGCCTCTATTTCAAATACCAAAGATACATCATCCGGTATAATTAATGGTCTTACATTTAAATTATGAGGAGCAATCGGCGTAATTACAAAATTCTGAGAGTTCGGATATATAATTGGTCCGCCACAGCTCAATGAATATGCTGTGGAACCCGTTGGTGTGGCAATGATCAGACCATCTGCCCAATAAGAATTTACAAACTCATTATTCATATAAGCATGGATGATCATCATGGCAGAATTGTCTCTTCTGTGAATCGTGATGTCATTAAGCGCAAAGTTCTCCTCACCAAAAAGACCATGTTTAGATTCCAGGCTTAAAAGCGTTCTTTTATCCAATGAAAACTCTTTCCGCTGAAGCGCTGTTATCGCTTTCCTGATCTCCTCTTTATTGATACTTGCGAGGAAACCCATTCTTCCAAAATTGATCCCAATAACCGGGATTCCCGAATCCCTGATTAAGGATAAAGTATCAAGCAGGGTTCCATCACCCCCTAAGCTAATCAACACCTCTGCATGTTCAAGAAGCTCACCGTGCCCGCTGAAAGTTTGAATATTTTCCGGAAGTTTGACTTTTTCTCTTATAAAATCCAGGTATTTTCCATAAACAGTGATGGGTGATTTTAAATCGCTGAGTACATCAAAGACCTCTTGCACGTAGGGCAACACACTGTTATTGAATTCTCTACCGTAAATTGCAATCTTCATTAAATAATTTTAGTGTTTCATGTATATCTTATACATTTAAATAATTCATAAAAGAATTATACCTGTCATCAATACCGTTATCCGACAGGGTACTGTTAAAAACAGCCTTTACCTGGTAGTTATATCGCTCAAAAGAAGCGATAATACCGGAAAGATCCGTTTTATTGATCTTCAAGGTAATTTCCAGTTTGGTAGATTCAGGAAATGACTGAACATATGAAGAAAGTATTTGTGCATTATCAGCCTCTACGATTTGCGCCATGTGCGCCAGCGAATTATTTCTATTGCCAATCTCTAAAACAATGATGCCTCCGTATTCTTTAACCGCATAAATATCGGATATGTACTCTAAAACATTATTAATGGAAATCAAACCTAAATAGTTCTTTTTATAATCCAGCACCGGCACAACTGACAGCTGAAGCTGGTTAAACAACCTGATAACCTCGTAAATATGGGTATCTTCATAAACAAAAGGATTCATTATAGAAAGCGGCAATCCCCCGATTGGCAGTTCGCCATCCCGGACTTCTATCAATTCTTCCTCTGCAAGTAAACCCAGAAATTGTGTTTCATTCACAATGGGCAAATGGTAAAGTTTGAACTCGGTCATCCTTTCCAAAGACTTCCGTACAGAGTCAGAAGTTTTTAGCGGAGGAATCGAATTGGATATGAGTTCAGATGCAACCATTTATTTAAGTAATATTCTATATAAAAAGATTTCGAGGAACTGATTGAATTGAGCAGGCCTTTCCATCATTGGTGCGTGTCCGCATAAATCCACCCAGTTTAATTCCGAATTGGGTAAAAGTTCATGAAACTCTTCTGCAACGTCAGGCGGTGTAACTTTATCTTGTTTTCCCCATATCAAAGAAACAGGTATTGTTATTCTTGATAGATCCTTCGACATATTATGGCGAATAGCTGACTTAGCAAGGGCAAGAATACGGATCACACGGGATCTTTCATTTACACTTTTGAAAACCTCATCAACCAATTCTTTTGTAGCAGTCGCGGGCTCATAAAAAGTGAATTCTACTTTTTCCCTAACATAATCGTAGCTTTCTCTTCTGGGAAATGATCCACCAAAAGCATTTTCGTATAAACCGGAACTGCCTGTTAAAACCAATGCCTTCACATGTTCCTGGTGTGATATAGTAAAAACCAGTCCGACATGTCCTCCAAGGGAATTCCCAATCAGTACGACCTGACCCAGTTTTTTGTGTTTTACAAATCTGTATACATACTTAGAAAGGCTTTTTACGCCCAATGTAAGTATCGGTAATTCATATATCGGCAGTATGGGCACCAGAATGTGGTACCTGTCTTTAAAGTAATCTATAACGGCTTCCCAATTGCTCAATTCTCCCATCAAACCATGAAGTAATACCAGGGTTTCTCCTTTTCCAGCTTCGATATATTTAAACCCGTCATCTTCTATTACTTCGTATTTCATATTGACTTATGTGTAAGGTAGGCTACTAAGTTAGTAGACTAAAATTAATTTAATGTAATTTAAAACATTATTTATAAGAAAAAGGCTTAATTTGCAAATGTGTAACACAATTTATGCCAATTGAGCCTTTACAATCTCAGCAATTAATTTCCCGTCAGCCTTACCCGCCAGCTCTTTATTTGCCATCCCCATTATCCTGCCCATATCTTTTATAGAATTGCCCCCGGAACTTTTAATGATTGCCGAAATAACTGCCTCAATCTCTGATTTATCGAGCTGCTGAGGCATAAAGCTACTGATGACTGCTATTTCTTCTTCCTCAATCAGGCTTAGATCTTCTCTTCCCTGCTGCTTATAAATATCAGAAGATTCTTTTCGTTGTTTGACTAATTTCTGAAGGATCTTCGATTCGGTCTCTTCAGTGATCTCCTCTGCAGAACCCTTTTCAGTCCTTGCGAGCAGGATGGCTGCTTTAATGGCCCTTAAGCCTCTCAATCTGGCCTTATCTTTAGCCAGCATAGCTTGTTTTATTTCCTGATCTATTGTGTTTGCTATCATAAAAAATTAATTTCTCTCAATAATTGTTGCTGTAGCCTGAGCTGCAGGCATGATCAGCATGTCATTTATGTTTACGTGTGCCGGCCTGCTTACAACAAACCAAATTGCTTCAGCAATGTCATTAGCAAGTAATGGCTCCAGTCCGTCGTAGACTTTTTTGGCCCTGCCTTCATCCCCTTTAAACCTGACCTTAGAAAATTCGGTCTCCACCAGTCCCGGATTTATCGCAGTCACTTTGATTCCATGAGGCAAAAGATCAATTCTCATTCCCTGATTAAGTGCATCTACCGCATGCTTAGTCGCACAATATACATTTCCATTTGGATATACTTCTAAACCCGCAATAGAGCCTATGTTTACAATATGCCCGCTTTTTTGAGCTACCATCCATGGCGATACGATTCTTGTTATATAAAGTAATCCTTTTATGTTCGTATCGATCATCGTGTCCCAATCTTCAGTGCTGCCCTTATCTATCGGATCAAGGCCCTGGCTCAGTCCTGCATTGTTGATCAGTACATTAACTTTCTTCCATGATGCAGGCAAGGTCTCCAGCCTGTAAGACAAATCTTCCTGATCTCTAACATCTGCTGTTATTCGCTTTACCTCTATGGCGTATTTGTCTTCCAGGTGTTTTGCTACCTCAGTTAACAATACCTCTCTCCTGGCCAGCAATATGAGTTGATAACCCTGTGCAGCAAATAAATGTGCGCAGGCTTTACCAATACCCGAAGTGGCTCCTGTAATTAATGCAATTTTTGACATTACTGATTCCGTTTTTTTATTTAAGCAAAGCTATAATTTTTTAAATAGACACGCTATTCAAAAAATAAACTGAAAGTTACATGACGCAGCATCAATTTGTCTATCGGCGCAGCATACCGGGTAGGTTCATCTTTTAAGACATCTTTTAGTGAATAAGACAGCTTTATCTCAGGTGACATTTTAAAATATTCAAAGTAAAGGTCAAAACCCAAACCCGCTTCATAGGACAGATAATTACGCTTATTGTTGATAAATTTCTCGGCGGGGTCCGTAATCAGGCTATTGTTCGTTTTCTTCTTGGATGAAATATCTGTCGTAAATTTAGCACCGCCAAGCATATAAGCTCTAAAGTTATTTCTTCTGTCAGATTTAATCTTTATGCCTAACGGAAATTCAACCAGCGTTGCCTGTGTTTTCTTTTCAACGTCATTCGTGCTGTTATCATACTGATAGTTTAATATGCGATCGTTAAATACGAGTGTCGGTGTAAATCTAACATCTAAATTGTCACTTAAGCGTTTATTCACTACAAAACCTATCCCGAATCCGGCAGATGGCACTGCAGAAATGGCTTTTAATCTTGAAGGAATCAAACCAGGATTGTCCTGATCTATATAAGGCTCGCTCCTCCAGTTGTCTTTCTTTAGTATTTTGAATTCGGATGAAACATATTGAAATGTGAAGCCAAAATGCACATTGCTGTCATCTACTCCACCACCCCAGTTTTGAGCTCTGGCAGGCCCCGCCAGCAATAAACATAAAATTATAAAAACTGGTTTTATCTTCATTTAATGCCGGTGTAAATTGCACTTATACCAAACGTCAGACGTCTGTCTTTAGTATCCTTAAAACCCACCTTATCCATCAACATCGTAAATGCCCCGCCATCAGGAAAAGCGGCCACCGATTCTGGCAGATAGGTATACGCCCTGTTATCTTTTGAAAACAATCTGCCTAAAAAGGGGGTAACATGTCTAAAATAGAAATTATATCCCTGCTTAACAGGAAACTGCTTAGGTTTCGAAAATTCAAGAATAACAATTTTACCGCCAGGCTTCAATACGCGGTACATATCAGCCAAACCCTTTTCCAGGTTCTGATAATTTCTGACGCCAAAAGCGACAGTTATCGCGTCAAAATGGTCGTTTTCAAAATGTAATCCTTCAGAATCACCCGTTTGCACCGAGAAAATGTGCTGTAAATTTCTGTCATGAATTTTTTTACGTGCCACATCCAGCATTCCTTCAGAAATATCGACACCTATTATTTTTTCCGGACGCAGGATATTTATGGCCTCAAAAGCAAAATCTCCGGTGCCGGTTGCCACATCCAGCATAATACGCGGTTTGATGGATTTAAGCTCCTTAATAGCCTTCTTGCGCCACATAATATCTATTCCCAATGACATAAAGTGATTTAAAAAATCGTAGGTTCCTGATATGTTATTAAACATGGCAGCAACCTGCTCTTTTTTTGTGGCCGTCTCTGACTGATAGGGTGTAATGTTTTCGTTCATGGATAGCGCAAAGATAAGTATTGTTGAAAACTAATTTTCTACCTTTGTCATATGATTATAAAATCAGCAACTTTTATTTGCAGCAATACCAAGGTATCGGCACTACCTCCACCAAATATGCCGGAATATGCTTTCATAGGCCGTTCAAATGTTGGAAAATCATCACTGATAAACATGCTGGTCAACCAGCACGGATTGGCAAAAACATCCCAAAGGCCTGGCAAGACGCAACTGATCAATCATTTTTTGATCAACGAAAAATGGTACATCGTAGATTTACCGGGCTACGGATACGCTAAAGTTTCTAAAAGCAGCCGCGAAAACTGGGAAAAATTCATTAGGAACTACATCACAAAGCGCGAAAGTCTGCAATGTGTTTTTGTACTGATAGACAGCCGTCTGGAGCCGCAGAAAATAGACCTCGAATTTTGCTGCTGGATGGGTGAGATCCAGATCCCCTTTGCCCTGTTGTTTACCAAAGCCGATAAACAATCGTCTGCCAAAACAGACAAAAATGTTGCGGCCTTTAAAAAAGCGCTAAAGGGATGGTTTGAAGAAATCCCTCCATACATGGTAACATCTGCAGAAAAAGGGCAAGGCAAAGATGAGGTACTCCAATTTATAGAAGAGGTAAATCAAGACTTTGTGATGCCTGTATTTACCCCCAAGGAAGAACTGTAAAATAAAATAAATGAAGAAATATTTTTCACTGGTACTATTCGCCCATTCTGTTTTCGCCTTACCCTTTGCGCTGATCGGTTTTTTCTTAGGTGTGATCAGCACTCCAAATCCTTTTAACTGGATGCTTTTTGTCCAGGTTTTGCTATGCATGATCTTTGCCCGTAACTCGGCAATGGCATTCAACAGGTTCCTGGACAGAAAAATCGATGCCAGAAACCCCCGTACTCAAATGCGGGATATCCCATCCGGAAAAGTTTCATCAAATGAGGCGCTTATTTTCGTTATCATCAATTGCATACTTTTTATCATAACAACGTTTTTTATCAATAGCCTGTGTTTCTACCTTTCTCCAGTCGCGCTTTTTGTCGTGCTGTTCTACAGCTATACTAAAAGATTTACTGCGTTATGCCACCTTGTACTCGGCCTGGGACTTTCCCTTGCGCCGATAGGCGCATACATTGCAGTTACCGGGGCGTTTAGCATAGTGCCTGTCCTTTATTCGTTCGCCGTGCTATTTTGGGTTAGCGGTTTTGACATCATTTATGCACTACAAGATGAGGCCTTTGACAAAGGTGAAGAGCTGCATTCGATTCCAGCCGCACTGGGCATAAAAAATGCCTTAAGGTTGTCTGTTGTTCTCCATACCTTATCAGCATTATGCGTTGTCCTGCCTATTTTTTATGCTGCCTTTTCTTTCGGCTATTTTTATTATATCGGGGTAATATTCTTCTGCTTTATGCTCATCTATCAGCATTTATTGGTAAAACCAAATGACATCTCTAAAGTTAACAGAGCATTCGCAACCACCAATGGCTTTGCTTCGGTGATTTTTGCCGCCTGTTTTTTAATCGACGTTTTTCTTAGAACAAATTTTAATTTATAACTATGATCAGCCTTACCATACCTAAAAAGAAAAGAGCGTACATCCCCCAGTACCTTGAAATGAAATGGGATAATTTGCAGCCCATTCTCAACGAACTTTTATCCCGCGACCTCAACAGCGTTCAAGAACTGGAAAAATGGTTAAAGGACAAAAGTGAGCTGGAAGCGGCCCTGGAAGAGGATTTCGCCTGGAGGTACATCAAAATGAGTTGTGATACTGCCAATGAGCAACTGGTCAAAGACTTTCAATATTTTGCTACAGAGATAGAACCGAAAATATCGCCAATTGCCAACCAGCTTAATCAAAAGTTCAACGACAGCTCTTTCATCGATGAGCTGGATCAGGAGAAGTATTTTGTCTTCATCAGGTCAGTCAGGAAAGCGATAGAGATCTATCGTGAGGAAAACGTCGAACTGCTGACCAGGCTTCAGGTAACACAGCAAAAATACCAATCCATTACCGGGGCAATGAGTGTAATGATCAACGATCAGGAATATACACTGGAACAGGCTGCAAACTTTATAAAAGATACCAATAGAGATGTTAGAGAACACGCCTGGAAAACCATACAGCAGAGGCGTCTGGTAGATAAAGATGACCTTAATATTTTGTTTGACGAGCTCATTGCAATGCGTCACCAGGTTGCACTGAATGCCGGATTTGAAAATTACAGAGATTACATGTTTCAGGCATTGGGCAGATTTGATTACACTCCCCAGGATTGCTATCACTTTCACGAGGCCATAGAGAAACAGGTAGTACCCATCTTAAAAGAACAAGCAGAAAAAAGGGCGCAGCTACTTAGAACAGATCAGCTTAAGCCCTGGGATCTGGACGTAAGCACTACTGGAAAGACGGCACTGAAACCTTTTAAAAACGGAGCTGAACTGATCGACAAGAGTATAGATTGTTTTAGCGCAATAGATCCTGAATTGGGGCAAATGTTAACCATCATGAAGGCAAACAATCTTTTTGATGTCGAGAGCCGGAAAGGTAAAGCACCGGGTGGTTACAACTACCCACTTGCTGAAACAGGGGCTCCTTTTATTTTTATGAACTCTGCCAATTCCCTTCGCGACCTGACAACCATGGTCCATGAAGGCGGACATGCTGTCCACACTTTCTTAACTGCCGACCTGCAACTCAACGACTTCAAACATTGTCCTTCAGAGGTAGCCGAGCTAGCCTCCATGAGTATGGAGCTCATGTCTATGGACAATTGGGACATTTACTTTGACAACGAAGAAGATCTCATCCGCGCAAAAAAAGAGCAGCTGATTGATGTGCTGAAGACGATGCCCTGGGTTGCGGTCATAGATCAGTTCCAGCACTGGATTTATACCAATCCGGATCATAATGCCGCAGACAGAGAAGAAGCATTCAAGCAGATTTACACGCGCTTTGGGGCAGGCTTTGCCAATTGGGATGGCCTTGAACATGAATTTGGAAACATTTGGCAAAAACAGCTTCATTTGTTTGAAGTTCCTTTTTACTATATTGAATACGCTATAGCTCAGCTGGGTGCCATCGCTATATGGAAAAATTACAAAGAAAATCCTGAACGGGCATTGAAACAATACCTTGCGGCCTTATCCCTGGGCTATAGTAAGCCAATAAATGAGATCTATGAAACCGCAGGAATTCAATTCGATTTCAGCTTGAATTATATCCGGGAACTTGCATCCTTTGTAAAGGATGAATTAAATAAACTAGGCTAGGATGTTTGAAAAACTCTTCAGAAAAAAGTCTATCGCCAAGATATTAGCAGATGCGGAGAAAGGCTATGGCGAGCATGGCACCTCATTACATAAAACCTTAGGGGTAAAAGACCTTACTGCTTTCGGCATAGCCGCAATTATCGGAGCTGGTATTTTCAGTACCATTGGCAAAGCAAGCGCTGACGGTGGGCCCGCAGTAATATTTCTATTTATTTTTACCGCCGTAGCCTGCAGTTTTGCTGCTTTTGCATATGCCGAATTTGCATCGATGGTTCCCGTTTCAGGAAGTGCATATACTTATTCTTATGTGGCCTTTGGAGAACTTGTCGCCTGGATTATTGGCTGGTCACTCATCATGGAATATGCCATTGGCAATATCACTGTTGCTATATCCTGGTCAGATTACTTCACCGGGCTTCTTTCTTCCATCAGGATACCTGCATTAAATATAGACGGGATACATCTGCCCGATTGGATGACGATGGACTACCTGACCGCCTTTAATGGCCATAAAAATGCCGATGCGCTGGTCAACGCTGGCAAAAACTACATTAATATTGATGAAAACATCCGTATTGCTAATAATGCATGGGTCACCGCACCGAGGATTGGTAATTTTCACCTGGTAGCAGATCTTCCTGCGCTGGCTATCATCATATTCATTACCTGGCTGGTTTATCGTGGAATGAAGGAATCCAGAAATGCAAGCAATGCGATGGTAATTGTAAAACTTGCGGTCATACTGCTGGTGCTTTCAGTTGGGGTCTTTTATGTCGATACTTCCAATTGGAATCCTTTTGCCCCAAATGGTGTATCGGGAGTTTTAAAAGGTGTCTCCGCAGTATTTTTTGCATACATAGGGTTCGATGCCATCTCCACAACAGCTGAAGAGTGTAAAAACCCTCAGAAGGATCTCCCCAGAGGAATGATGTGGGCCATTATCATCTGCACGGTGTTATACGTATCTATTGCACTGGTTCTCACAGGTATTGTAAATTATAAACTTCTTGCGGTAGGGGATCCGCTCGCATTTGTATTTGACCAGATCGATTTGAAACTAATGAGCGGAATTATTGCCGTGAGCGCGGTTTTTGCGATGGCGAGCGTTCTGCTGGTATTCCAGATGGGACAACCGAGGATATGGATGAGCATGAGCCGCGACGGGTTGCTCCCAAAATCTTTCGCTAAAATTCATCCAAAATATAAGACTCCTTCTTTCGCAACTATAGTCGTTGGTTTTGTTGTCGCCGTTCCTTCTCTCTTTATGAACCTCACCATAGTTACCGATCTATGTTCTATTGGAACCTTGTTTGCTTTCGTATTGGTTTGCGCGGGAGTACTCGTGCTGCAAAACAAACCAGATATCCAAAGGGGTAAATTCAGAATCCCATTCGTGAGCTCCAGATATATAGTCCCGTTTATCGCTATTGGAGGGATTGTAATCGCATTTGCAGTTTATCCCAAAGGAACATCAGCCTTTTTGTTTAATAAGCCAAAAGCATACGAACCATTAACTTTTATAACTGCCTTAAATAATCAGGAACTTGATATCATAAAAAGAGAGATTAAAGGCGAACGGATTAAACTAAACAGCATAGAGCAGCATAGTGATACTGAAGCATATTTAAATACACTTTCTGCAGAAAAATACAGCGAGTTTCTTGAAAACTCTTCAGTTGACCAATCCAAAAAATATGAAAGCGGGTGGGGCTTATTCAAACACAAAATCCCAATGTGGATATTTCTGTTGATCTGCTTGATCATCAGCTATTACAGCATTACCAAAAGTCTGTCGCTTATCCCCGTGCTCGGTTTGATCAGCTGCTTATATATGATGTGCGAACTCGGGATATCAAACTGGATAGGTTTTACAGTTTGGCTGGTTATCGGACTGGTCGTTTATTTTTTATATGGTTATCGGCACAGCAAGCTAAATATCAAAAAAGTGTAGAATATTTTGCCCAAAAAAAATCATTTTTTGAGTAAAAAATATTTATTTTAAAAAAAGTTCCACATATTGAGAATATATCTCTACATTAGAGTTATTGAAATAACAATGTCCGGGAATGGACATTTGTTAAATTGCCCTCCTAATTATCCCTATAATTGCTTGGTTGGAAAACCAGCAATAAAGGCTCCTCCCCGGAGCCTTTTTTATGCCTTTAAATGCCATTTAATGACACTTTTACCTAAATTAGCAACAGTTTTAGCAACAGTTTTTCAGCATTTATTATATTCACCATGTGGAAAACTTTTTGGACAGTGATAATTGCGGTTAGCCGTTAAAGCGACTTTAATTAATTTTGAAGTTCTTGTGTTAACACCTACTTTTGCATCAATAAATGGCAGTATGTTTACTGCACATTTGTAGATAACGTATCGCCAATGTGTCTATAAACCACTGGATTATAGTAGGCGACAAATGCAATCTTCCCATGGAAAACCCTTTCCTGCTCATTGAACAAAGGCTCGAAGCCATTGAACAAAGTTTAAACCATCTACTTTCAACCGTTAACACCAATTCCCCAGTTGTCCCCGATCCTGTTGAGGAAAAGCAAAAGTTCTCTATTTCAGAACTCTCTATTTATCTAAAAGTATCCAAATCAACCATACATCGGTATAAAAACAACAGAATGTTCCCATTTTACCAGGCTGGGAGAACGGTATTCTTCAAGAAAAACGAAGTAGATAAAGCCCTGTTGGCTTTTAAAACAGGCAAAACAATAAAATACTGAGATTAGGATTGTTTATTACTTACTGACAAAAAAAGAGAGAGTCGACGGCTCTCTCTTTTTAATCCCATTAGCAAACCAGCACAAAACACAAAAGGTCCATGAACCCGGACTCTGCAAGTGGTTGATTATTTTAAAAAAATTAGTTTTCATATAAATCGGTTAAAGGCTAATTGTCTGTTAATTGATCGGCTAATAAAAATTGGATTGTAATATCAGAATGGGGTTACCCCCACTCTGATAAAGGGTCAGTTAAAACGGAAGATCATCTTCGGGAACCGGAATCGTATTAAACGAAGGCGCATCTGAGGCCGTAGTCACAGCAGGCCCGGCTTCTACCTTCACATTCCCCTTGCCATGCAGTTTGATATTGTCTGCACGAAAAGTCAGGCTCGCCTTAGCCTCCCCACCTGACAGGTAAGCATTCACGCCCACAGTGCCCGATAACTCTATCAGAGTCCCTTTGGTGATAAAAGGAGCAATCGCATCACCTCTCCAATACGAGCATTCAAAGAAAGTAGTCGTTTGTTTCTGCTCCCCGTTACTCTTGTAGTTCTCATTGATGGCTACATTAAAGCCTACTACTTTTTTCTCTGATTTTGTAGTTCTTACTACCGCATCTGATGTTACTCTACCTGTGATCTGCATAATTTTGTTGTTTTTAAGTGTTTATTTTTTGATTAATTAATTTTTTTCTTTCGCCAGCCCCTTTTTTATTGCAGGTGGCTTGGTTTAAAAGAATAGCAGATCAAACGGGAAATATTTCAAGCCGGAGCAACTATAAGTCCCGGGAGGTGAGCAGCGCAGCCCGCTCATTATGCGTTCGCAGGTGCGAAATCTTTCCTGATCTTAGCTGCCTTTTAACCCAGGTTATCTGTAAGAAAGAGGATGAGGAACGAAAACTTCTTTCGCTGTTTTTTGACCTGCAAACGCATTGCAGCTCCTTGTCCGACAAGGCGTTAAAACTAATACCGTTGCAACCTGCCATAATGAACAATCAGATCTGCATCCAGTTCCCTGGCAAAACCCAAAAAAATCGTCCGTCATCATAGAGCAGGGCATCGATGTATTTCAATTCACTAGTCAACTGCTTTTCAGCGTCATAGTAGCCGATGTCAACAGTACAATAGTTACCACCCCGCACCCGGCCGGACCCGTATTTATTTACATATTGTTTTGTTACCACGTTTTCCATTTCCAGGTTCGCATGCTCAATGACTTCAACCAGTTCTAAGGGTCTGTGACGGATTGTCCATTTTGCCCCGACCCCTTGCTCGTGCTGAGCCAGGCGCCGCTTCAAATTTGTGCTGTAGCCTATATAATAGTTATCATTTTCCAGCCTAAGCACATACACGACACCTGTGTTTCCGAAATCTTCCGCTACTGATATGGTCATTTTACCGCCCTCATCTGGAACACGGAAGCAGCAGAGAAACTTTTGCGGGCAGATATTTCCATAGCTGCGACAATAGAAATCGCCTTAGCCTCACCGATTCCTTTGAATTTCATCAGTTGCTGAACAGAAAGGCCCGTTAAAGATGAAAGGTCGCTTCCGACACTTTTTAAAATCCGCTCGCCAAGAGCAACCGCTGTTTCATTTTTTGAGCCTGAGCCAATCAGTAAAGCAATGAGTTCCGCATCTGACAATGCCGGGGCGCCCTGGCTCATCAGCTTTTCCCTGGGGCGCAGCGCCGGGTCCCAGCTTTTAATCCCATGAGTCTTTGCATCAGCTGCATCTTTTTTCTGATCCAGGTATTTACCCGTCTTTTCTCCCTGTGCGACATTGGTAAAAAGCATGGAAAAAGATTCGATCAGAAAATGAAAGTCGGATTCAAAAACGACTATGCTGGAACGCTTATAAGTGTTGTCCTGCTGAAGGTCGCTCCTGGTGATCCTGATAAACTTGCTGCCTGTTACTGACTTATTAAAATCTATAAAATAGTTCCTTGTTGGTGTACCGAAAGATTCGGATTCGAGAATTTGAGGTTTCATAACGTTTTGGATTTGATGTCCCCAAAGTTGACACCCCACATTAACACCACCCGAAAATTACCTGTGTACAATCATTTATAAACGGGTAATAGAAAATTTACATGGATAAATTTTCGCCAAATCTTGTCACTTATGAGTGAATCATATAAATTAGCTCAACTCTTAAGTTATTAACGCTGTGAATACCAACGACAAAGCAATCCCTAAACTGTGTAAAAACTGCGACCTTCCGGTTCTGAACGGGCGGATAGACAAAGTATTCTGCAGTGACTCCTGCAGGATCGACTACAACAACAGGATCAAAATGGAAAAACGGGTAGCCTTACCGGATTTTGTGAAAAATATTCAAAAGAGCATCACCGAAAACTATAAGATACTGCACAAACTGAAAACCTCAGGAGCGACCATTATAAGTGAGGAAAAGCTGATCAAAATGGGATTCGATTTTAATTACATCACCAGTTATCATACCACTAAAAAAGGTGACATCTACCGCTTCTGCTTTGATCACGGCTATTTAAAGATCAAGGAAAACCAAGTGCTGCTGGTTGTTCAGAAAAATCAGGTAGAATTGATTTGAGAGGAAGTATTCGAATAGATGGAACTTAGCCATCGGCTTGACACATCAGACAGACAAAGAATTTATTTCAAACTTATTGCAGCCTGCATGGTTATCAGTTTGCAAAAACTTATGACATGGAAAATAACAAAGAAATCATCAGCGACCTGAAAGGTCTGATCAATATTTTAAATGACGGCAAAGAAGGATATGAATCTGCTTCTGAGGCCACAGACAGCATAGAACTCAAAGGACTTTTCCTGCAATACTCAGCGCAGAGAGCGGGCTTTGCAATGGAACTCAAAGAACATATCGCTTTGCATGGAGGAGTATCAGACAATGAAGAAGGCGGGATCCTGGGGGTATTGCACAGAACCTGGCTTGACATCAAGCAGGCACTGAGCAGTAAAGAAGATATTGCGATCCTAAGCGCGATTGAAACCGGGGAAAAAGCAGCGATTGAGAAATACGACAACGTGCTGGAAGATGATTCAACTCACGCAGACCATCTAAGCATTTTGCAAAAACAACGCACCGGGATACTGGAAGCATTAAAGGAAGTCGAGACTTACCGCTTAAGACTGGAGCATTAAGGGAATTCGGATAAACCAAAGGCCGGGTATACCGGCCTTTGGTTTTACTTAGCGGCGTTCTTCTTTTCCGTGATCTCACTGCGGATCTGCTGGGCCAGGTTTTTAATGTCCTGCAATCCTTTACGCACCCTGGTGCCGGCAGCACTGTTGCCGGAATTATAAAATTTGTCGGCGTCTTGTTCAATGGCTGCAACAGCCTCTTTCAGTTTTGCAAATGAGCTCATTCTTGTTTAGGTTTTAAGTTGAAAAGGTTTGATTTTTGCCTTAAGGCAATGTTCAAGGTAAGCATATCTTTTAAAAAAGATACGGCATTTAGAAACTAGTTCCTGCAGCCCTAATCAAAGGAATAACTTTCGTGCCGATCAACTCAATAGAATGCATCAGTTGCTGATGGGTCAGCCCCGCATTGTCCATCTGAAAGGTAAAACGGGAAATTCCTCCCAGGGAATGGCTATGGGAAAGCAATTTCTCAGCAACTTTTTCAGGTCCTCCTACAACCAATACACCTTTAGGTCCGATCAGCTGGTCGAACTGCGGCCGCGTGACTGGCGGCCAGCCCCGCTCCCGGCCTAACCTGGTCCATAATTCTGCGTAGCCGGGATAATATTCTGCCTGTGCTTTTGCATCATTATCAGAAACATAGCCAGGTGAATGAAGGCCGACCTTGAGTTGTTCAGTGCTAAAGCCAGCGCGTTCACCAGCCTCCCGGTAAAGATCCACCAGTGGACGAAAACGTTCGGTATTGCCTCCAATGATAGCCACCATAAGTGGAAGTCCCAGAGTTCCCGCGCGTACGAACGACTCGGGTGTACCGCCAACGCCTAACCAGATGGGCAATTGCTCCTGCGATGGCCTTGGGTAAACAGGCAGGT
>NZ_DATHGC010000364.1:0-2570 GCF_035317785.1 Pedobacter sp.
CCGGCCTCTGCAAGCAAGCGGGCGGCTTTTTTTGGGTCATAGTGATAACCCTTTACAGCAGTGCTGTCAAATCCCGGCATCCCCTGCGGAATAAAACCTGAAGTGGCCGGTATACCTATGCCATTGCGCAGGTATTTGATCAGTTTTGCCCTGTCGATTGCATAGTTGATGGCCTGACGCACTTTTTTATACCGCAACGGAGAATGTTTGGTGATTGCAATATTGGTGTCGACTAAAATGCCTATGTACTCCGTGCATAAATAAAGCCCCTTGCGCAGTATAAATTTGCCTTTGTACTTCGCTGTCATTTTTCCGCTCTTGGTCAGGATGTCATCCCGATAGCTGCCGTCAACCTTATCAAAAAAATCAAGCTCCTTTTTAATAAAGTTCATGAATGCACTTTGCTTATCGCTGATGAATGTGATTTTTACGGCATCAAGAAAAGGCAGCTGGTCCTTGCCCTGTTTTTCCCAGTAATGTTCGTTTTTCAGTAAAACCAGTATTTCATCTTCTTTCCAGTACCGGAATTTAAAAGGGCCGGTGCCTACCGGATGACTGCGAAAATCCTTTCCGTAGTGATCTACAATTTCCTTTGGTACCACCGAGCAATATTGGGTAGTCAGCAGGTTCATGAAGGCCGGAAAGGGTTTGATCAGTTTGATTTGAAACGTAGTGTCGTTGATTGCAATGAAGTTGCTGATGCCTTTGACCTTATCGCCAAATATCCAGCCGCCGGAGGAAGCTACTTTGGGATCAATAAGGCGGTAGAAACTATATACAAAATCTGCAGCAGTGACTTTGCGGCCTTTGCCGTTTGGAAACAGCTCGTGGTCGTGAAAATATACGTCTTCACGCAAATTGAAAGTATAGGTAAGTTTGTCTGCTGAAATCTGCCAGGTCTTTGCGATACAGGGCTTCGTATTTAAAGCGCTGTCTATCTGTACCAGTCCGTTAAAGATCTGGTTGATCATCCATATTGCGTTTTGATTGCGTGCAAAAGCAGGATCCAGCGAGGTTAGATTTTGATCCAGATTCATATTGAATACCTTCTTGCCATCATCTGAAGAAGAATGTCCGCAGGAAAGGATGCAGGTCAGTAATAAGGCTGAAAAAAGATGGGCGATGATACGGTGCATCAGCATAGGAATACTAATTTTGCACAAAATAATAAATAAATCGGTATGTCTTTTTTAAATGCGGTGATAAATAAGCTGGAGGATGAGGTCTTGCGCGAATATTTGCAGGAACGGGTGGAAATTGTACAGCATAAGATCAAGTTTATGGACCGCGTAATGGTTGCTGTCCTGAATGCCAAAAATGAGCTTGACACTGATCTTGAATGGCTGATCAATGCTGCCGGAGGCGAGCTTCAGGATGACCCTGTCAATGCCGGGGTGGTTATTTATTATGAAGATGGTGTGGGCATACTGGAGTTAATGGGCGTTGTCCCTGCTATGCTGCATGCGGAATGGCCATCGGTAGCATACAACAGGGTTTACCTGCTCGATGACCAGTCAATTGGATCAGTCAGTGCTGAACGTGCTGTTGATGTGCTGGAAGATCTTGCGGAAATGCTGCATCCGGGTTATTTTGTATTCGGGAATGAGGGGAAAACCTGGATCAGTTTTAAAACGCAATAAATTTATCCATCTGCTGGTCAGTAAATTTAAGTGTATCCTCTTTAAAAAAATTGCCCTGTTCATCCAGTTCCATTCTGATGGCGGCAATGTGCAGCCTTAAGGGCAGGACATTGAGGTGAAGGTAGCTGCAGACACCGCCAAAATGATCGATCCCCCTGATGTTACCATATTTTCCTGAGGATACGCCTACCAGTGCAGCTTTTTTGTCGTAAAAGCTGTCCGGAAAATTGCATGCATCTATGAAAGTTTTGAGAACACCTGGAAAACTGCCATTGTATTCGGGTATGATGAACAGGAATTTGGTCGTTTGTGCGATCATTTCCTGGATGGCTTCAAACTCAGGGCTGCGCTTTCCGTAGAGATCGGAAGAAATGAGTGTCGGGGGCAGGTCCTCCAGGTTAAAAAGATGGGTTTCCAGGCCTTTTAGCTTCAGTATCTTTTGATAATATTTAGCAACTTTAAGCGTATTACTTGAAGGTCTGTTTGTGCCTGATATGATCGTAACCATGTATAAATTGTTAATAAGATGTGTAAAACACTTATGGCTTTAATGCTAGTTTTGCCTTTTAGTTTGTATCTTAGCTATTCGTTAAAATATGCCTGAATCATCGCAAAAATAGCATTTTTTATAGATTTACCACGAGTAAAAGCAAGCCTTAAACGAATAATTGAAATTATTAATAAGATAGATGAGTAAAATTATTGCACTGGCAAATCAGAAAGGCGGAGTAGGTAAAACTACCTCATCGATCAATCTGGCCGCAAGTTTAGCCGTACTGGAATACAGGACCTTATTGGTTGATGCCGATCCCCAGGCCAATTCTACTTCGGGAATCGGATTTGATCCAAGAAGCATCAAGAACAGCATTTATGAGTGTATCATCAATGATGTGGAGCCTTCCGAAGCCATTCAAAAAACAGACACCCCGA
>NZ_DATHGC010000365.1:0-18616 GCF_035317785.1 Pedobacter sp.
TCTTTACCTGGCTGCCGTCTATGGTGAACCTCAGATCTGAAATGCCGGACAGGGACAACATACCAGACAGGTCCTGGGCCACGCCAACAGGGTCAGAAAACTGTACCAGCGCATAATCTTCCTGACCCTGTACAGCCTTAATGTCCAATACCTTAAACGCACCCAATGCAGGAACCTGCATCTTCGTTTCCCCTTCATTATCCGCATCAATAGGATCGCCTGACCATTTCAAAGTCAGTTCCGCATCAGTTTTGGTCTTTTTGATGCTGTCTATGTGAAACGCATAACTGTTCTTTTCAGGGTTATGCGCCCATTTTATTTTCAGCCTTTGCCCAAAATCCAGCTCCAGAGCCTTTTCTATGGCCTTCGGATCTTCCTGGTCAGAAGTGCTGATCTCGCCGGACAGTTTCATATAGTCCAGCGAAGTATTGTTTTGAGAAACCAAACCGTTCTGGGTCAGACTCAGACCCGGCTTGATTACCCTGAAATCAAAATCAAACTCTTCCAGGCCTTCTTCAGTTTCGGTGACCTTGTTCAGGTTGAAAGTCGCATCATAGGTTTCTCCGGACTTTAACGGCTCGTCAGGTCTGAATTCAACGGTCTGGGCATCAATCCAGTAAGTTTTCCCTTTTACAGAAGGAGAGAAGCTGAACAGGTCCCTGTTATCGGCTACACCCACATCGCCGAGGGTCTTGACCTGATTAGCCAGATGCACCCTGATGAAACTCTTTTTAGAAATCGTACCAGAGGTGTAGGATTCTACATATTTAGAATATTTCTGGGTATCATCCTGTTTGTTCTTTTTTATGAAATAGACAGCCAGATATCCGATGCCAACTCCAATAATCAAAGCTGCAATCATTCCCAGAATGATTCGTTTCCAGTGCTTTTTGAAAATTGAAAGATTGCCTGTTCGGGAAGAGGGATTACTATTCCCTGATGAAGAATTAGTGTTTTCTGGTGATGATGGGGGTAGGGATTCCATACGCTTAAAGAATTATTAGATGCGTAGGAAAAGTAATAAAAAAGGATGACGATCACAAACTGGAATTCTGTGCCGTCATCTCAAGGGAAGCGCAGCAATCAGAGATCCTTTGGTGTAGAAACCTTATCTGATCATCACGCCAGGCTTGTCGACAAGCGGGATACGGATCAGGTTCTCATCAACGATACTTTCCGGAAGGAAGATGAATTTCTTATCGTAAATGACCCCGTTGATATAATAGCTGAGCCAGTACTCATTGGTAAGCCCGAAAACCTGCGGATCAATCGCTTCTACACCTGCAAAAGACTTAGGCGCCAGATCACCCAGGGAATGGCGCAGTACTGAGGTCTTTACCATTTTGCCATCTTTTTCACCATAGCCTTTGGAACTGATCAGCACATTTTCGAGTTTTTCGTTCTTCATGTTAATCAGGTAGACCGTCCAGTTCATCACTTCAGGTGTTTCACCCATCAGCACAACAGAAACAGCCACATCTTCAACTATATTTTCAGGAATGTCTTTTTTCATTAGAATATCTCTTCTTGAAGGCCTATCACTCCTTGTCATCCAGAGCGAATGCGAAGGATCTGGGTTCCTCGTACCTCGGAATGACAAAACGGCAATTAACCATCGTTCCTATCTTTTCGCAACCGCTTTCTTTGCCGGAGCTTTCTTTTTCGCACCTGCTTTAGCACCAGCTGCTTTACCAGAAGCAGCCCCATTTTTCTTAGCCGCCGCTTTCTTGGTTTTTGGCTCAAAAGCCTTAGGCAACTGCTCCACGATCAATGCCTTCACCGCTTCCAGAGACACTGCTGCCAGTTCCTCAGGCGTATATTTGTCATTGGTAGCCGGGTTCTTTCTCAATTTCAGCATTTCTTTGCCAAAACGAATAAAAGGTCCCCATCTGCCGTTTTCTATCGCTATTTTATCAGCAGGCCATTGCTGAACGAACCTGTTGGCTTCCTTGTCCAGTTTCTTCAGGATCAGTTCCTCAATGTCCTGCTCCTTTAAATTGTCAAAATTATAAGCCTTGGGCACATTGATGAACAAATCATTCCATTTGATAAAAGGACCGAACCTGCCTGTGCCCTTTGTCACCGGTAAGCCCTCATAATGCGCTACAGGAGCATCTGCAATGACTTTATCGCCAATGATCTCTACCGCGCGGGCCTGATCAATAGCTAAAGGATCTTCATTTTTAGGAACAGAAATGTAGGCATCTCCCCATTTCACATACGGACCAAAGCGGCCCACACCAACAGAAACTTCCTTGCCCTGGTAATCTTCCAGTGAAAAAGGCAATTTAAACTGTTCCATGGCTTCATCAAGTGTCACCGTAGCCACAGACTGTGTTTTAGACAAGCTCGCATAACGTGGTTTTTCCTCGTCATCGTTGTTGCCAATCTGGACCAGCGGGCCAAACTTGCCTATTTTTACATAAACATTCTTGCCTGTCGCAGGATCTGTACCCAAAAGACGTTCTCCGTTGGCCCTGTCAGCCGTTTCGAGCGTATTTTCAACCTCAATATGGAAAGGCTTGTAGAAGGAGTGAAGCATCTTGGTCCATTCCTGCAATCCCTGGGCGATCTCATCAAATTCCTTCTCCACTTTTGCGGTAAAGTTGAAATCGACAATGCCTTTAAAATGCTCAACCAGGAAATCGTTGACCACTTCACCTATGTCCGTAGGGAAAAGTTTAGCCTTTTCCGCACCGGTAATCTCTGTTTTAATCTGTTTTTTGACCTGACCACCACTCAGTACAATGGTACTGAAAGACCTTGAGCGGCCATCCCGGTCTTCCTTGACCACGTATCCGCGGTTTTGAATGGTAGAAATGGTGGGGGCATAAGTAGATGGCCTGCCAATACCCAATTCTTCCAGTTTCTTGACCAGTGAAGCCTCTGTATATCTTGCCGGCGGTCTCGAGAAGCGCTCGGTGGCACTCAGCTCATTGAGCAAAAGTTCCTGTCCGCGTGCCAAAGGAGGCAGCATGTTGTTGTTTTCCGAATCTTCAGCTTCGTCCTCATCATAAGACTCCAGGTAAACCTTCAGGAAACCGTCAAACTTCAGCACTTCACCTTCAGCAACCAGGTTTTCCTTGCGTGTACTGATCCCGATCTGTGCCGTAGTTTTTTCAAACAAAGCCTCACTCATTTGCGATGCAATGGCCCTTTTCCAGATCAGGTCATACAGACGCTGTTCGGAACTGTCGCCCGGTACGGTATGGTAGTTGAAATAAGTAGGGCGGATGGCCTCGTGAGCTTCCTGTGCACCTGCAGATTTCGTTTTATAGACTCTTAACTGGTGATATTTATCGCCATAGGCAGACTTGATCTCTGCGGCAGCACCCTGCAACGCAGTTTCAGACAAGTTGACTGAATCTGTTCTCATGTAAGTGATCCTTCCGCTTTCATACAAACGCTGCGCAATCTGCATGGTGCGGGAAACCGAATAGCCCAGTTTACGTGAAGCTTCCTGCTGTAGCGTAGAAGTGGTAAACGGCGCAGCCGGATTGCGTTTGGCCGGTTTGGTTTCCAAAGAAGAAACTGAAAAACCTGCATTGATACAATCTTTTACAAAAGCTTCGGCATCGGCTTCTTTTTCAAACCGTTGCGGCAATTCAGCTTTAACAGTCTCTCTGCCTTTACCTGTAGAAAATATTGCTGATATTTTAAAAGCAGCGATACTGTTAAATTTATTGACCTCTCTCTCGCGGTCCACGATCAGGCGGACAGCCACAGACTGTACCCGTCCTGCAGACAATGATGGTTTTACCTTTTTCCAAAGAACAGGAGAAAGCTCAAAACCTACCAGCCTGTCCAGTACACGGCGTGCCTGCTGTGCATGCACCAGGTTGTAATCGATGGTACGGGGTGTTTCAATAGCCTTTAATATAGCAGGCTTAGTGATCTCATGAAAAACAATGCGTTTGGTGGTCGCTTCTTTAAGACCTAAAGTCTCAAATAAGTGCCATGAAATGGCTTCTCCCTCGCGGTCCTCATCAGACGCTAACCATACCATTTCTGCTTCTTTCGCTAATTTCCTGAGTTCTGCTACTACTTGTTTTTTATCTGATGGAACTTCATAAGTCTGAGCAAAATCATTGGCAGTATCGATTCCCATGTCTCCCTTTACAAGGTCACGAATGTGACCGTAGCTCGATTTAACAAGGAAATCCTTACCCAAATACCCTTCTATGGTTTTAGCTTTTGCAGGTGACTCAACTATTAATAAATTCTTCGCCATTCAGAACGTTTTTCTGCAAATAAAGCTATAATAAAGCCTAATTTCAAAATCCGATCTGAAATTTGTGATAAAAATGTTTGCAGACCACGGGGTATAGAAGTAGCAAAACAGACCATAAATCACCAGTCGGACCCCTTTATCGGTCAAATAATCCTGTTGAAAATCAGTATTATAAAACAATTTGCCCGGTGTATACACTATCGGAAACACGCTGTCTGTCATTGCTGATAAAAGCAAGGTAAGTTTCGACAACTGTATCGAGCGGATTACCCAGATCATTTCTATTCACACCATATTATTTCTATTGATATGAGTATAACATGGCATATAATTTCATAAAATTATTTTTGAAGTGAGGTAGAACGCTGATAGAATATTAATAGGTCTGTAGATCTATCAAGGACCTAGAAAGGATCTACTAAGGATTAAGAAGGGATCTACAAACATATACCGCAGGACGTTATCATGGGTTCGGTAGTACTATTTATCAGCGTATTTCTTCTGGCCATAACTTTGACAAATGGATTAGAATACATTAAATATTGTTACATACAGGCAACGTTTTTGTGCTTAACTTCGTATACATTAAAAAAGCTGTTTTCGAAACCCCCTACAAAAAACTCATACTATGAACACATTATTAATTTTATTGAGCCTGCTTTTTACCCCGCCGGCTAAAAGCGTTTATGATTTTTCATTTAAAACCATTGATGGTAAAGAGATTAAACTTTCGAAGTTTAAAGGCAAAAAGATCCTGATCGTAAATACGGCTTCTAAATGCGGTTTTACTCCTCAGTATACTGAATTGGAACAATTGCACAAACAATATGGCAAAGATGTGGTGCTGATCGGTTTCCCGGCTGGTAATTTTGGCGGACAGGAACTGGCGACCAACAGTGAGATCAAAGAATTTTGCACTGGTAAATACAAGGTTACTTTTCTATTGTCTGAAAAGACAAGTGTAAAAGGTGAGGACATCAGTCCTTTGTTTAAATACCTGACCACTGCTGAAAACCCTGATTTCACTGGAGACATCAGCTGGAATTTTGAGAAATTCCTGATCAATGAAAAAGGACAGCTGGTACACCGGTTTAAGTCTAAAACTACTCCTTTGAGTGAAGATATCACTAAAACGCTTGCTGCAAAGTAAGACATGCCGTGAAGGCAATCCTATTAAAACAAACCTTACTAACACAGCCTTGTTAAGGTTTTAAAAAAAGAGAGATCCTAAACTGGATTTCTCTTTTTTCGTAACCTCATGTTTTTAGGTTTATCGTATTTTTGTGCATTGACTTTTTCAATAGCTTATTTGAAAAGTGCTTTTGATTCCTTATTTATATGCTTATGCGATTTTACAATCCGGCAAAATGGTTTAAACAGTTGAGGTATTTGCTGCTGGTAATTCCATTGCTGTCTGCCTGCAGTTCTGGCTACAAGCTGGTCAGGTCCGGCAGGACGGACTATTCCATTAACAAAGAAATTGCAGCCGACAGTACGATCATCAAAACTTATTTGCCGTACAAGACAAAAATGGATGTTGAAATGAACCGGGTGATTGGTCATTCAGCCATGCTGATGTCTAAAAAAAGCAGTGATACCCTGCCTGAAAGTTTGCTGAGCAATTTTTTTGCGGATGCGGTAATGCAGCAGGCGCTGAAAATTGATCCTGCAATTGATTTTGCGATGCCTTCTACAAAAGGGGGATTGCGGGTCGATCTGCCGAAAGGGGAAGTTACTGTGTCTCATGTGTTTGAACTGATGCCCTTTGAAAATCAGCTTATTATATTTACCCTGAAGGGCAGCGATGTGCAGCGTTTGCTGGATTTTATTGCTGCTGCAAACGGGCAGCCGGTGGCCCGTTTGAAAATGAAGATCAGCAATAAAAAATCTGCTGATATATGGATTAATGGTGAGCAGTTTGATGTCGCGAAAAGCTACAGGGTGCTGACGACTGATTATAATTCCGGTGGAGGTGACAATACGCAAGGCTTTGAAAATCCGGTGGATAAGAAAGTCCTTGGATTGAAAGTAAGGGATGCGCTGCTAAATTATGTAAAAGAAACTGAGGCGGCTGGCAAGGTCATAAATTCAAAATTAGATGGAAGAATTACAAAGGATTAAACGCAGGGGTTTTATTAAGACGGGTGGTTTGCTGGCGGGTTCTGTTGCATTGTCGCTGAGTTCTTTGGATGCATTTGGAGCCTTTGCGGCAGAAAACAGAAAGGGAGATAGGTTAAATGCCTTAGAGACAGATGCTTTGAACAGGCTGGGGGCAGATGAGCATGCACTGGCCAATGGTGAAGTGTTTAAGCTGTGTATTTTGCATACCAATGATGTGCACAGCAGGGTTGAGCCTTTTGCAATGGACGGTTCTAAGTACCAGGGTTTGGGTGGTACTGCCCGCAGGGCCGCTTTGATCGGTAAAATCCGGGCTGATGAGGCCAATGTGCTGCTGCTTGATGCAGGGGATATTTTTCAGGGTACTCCTTATTTTAACCTATATGGGGGCGAAATAGAGATGAAACTGATGACATTGATGGGTTATGACGCGGCTACGATGGGCAATCATGATTTTGACAATGGCCTGGAGGGCTTCTACAAACAGCTTCCGCACGCGAAATTTCCGGTGATCTGCAGCAATTATGATTTTTCTAATACGGTTTTGAATAAATCGACTGTCCCGCTTAAGGTGTTTAACAGAGGTGGATTGAAGATCGGGGTATTTGGTGTTGGAATAGCGCTGAAAGGGCTTGTTGATGATAAAAATTATGGCGACACGGTCTACATTGACCCGGTTTCGAAGGCCAATGAGATGGCTTTATTGTTGAAGGAGGAGTTGAAATGTGACCTGGTTATCTGTTTGTCGCACCTGGGATATAGTTACAAAAATGATAAGGTTTCGGATAAGGTTCTGGCTGCGCAGACCCGCAATATTGATTTAATTATCGGTGGACATACGCATACTTTTATGGATGTGCCTGAGGATGTTAAGAACCTGGACGGCCTGGTGACTACCATTAATCAGGTTGGTTTTGCCGGCATAAATCTGGGCAGGGTCGATTATTACTTTGAACGTTATAAAGGCAAGCGCGTTAAAACAGGCTTGCCTTATTTGATTTCAAATTCTATATAGCAGGGGGTTTTTTAATCTTGTCATTCAGCGTTTGGGTATGACCTTGTCGTTCAGTATAACTTTGTCATCCCGAGGCACGAGGGATCTATTGTTTGAACCCGGATCCCTCATGCCCGGGGATGACAAGAAGACAGAACTTAAAATTACACTAGAAAACCACCGCCGAGCAGGTCATTTCCTTCGTAGAATACTGCAGACTGTCCCGGGGCTATCGCTGATACATTGTGGTCAAAAACCACACGCATCTTGTCTTTTTCCTGTACGATGGTACTCAGCATGCCGGCATCTTTATACCTGATCTTGGTGATCACATTGTCCATAGGTTCATGGATGCTTTCGTATTTGACCAGATTGAGGTTCCGGACCAATGCTTCTTTTCTCTCCAGTTCATCTGCACGGCCTAACACTACGGTGTTGCTTTCCGGCAGGATTTGGGTCACAAACATGGGTTCGCCGAAAGCTACACCCAGGCCTTTTCTTTGTCCAATGGTATAGAATGGATAGCCTTTGTGCTGGCCAATGATCATTCCGTCTTTGTTGATGAAGTTTCCGCCTGCTACGCGTTCTTCCAGGTCTTCTACTTTATGTTTCAGGAAGGCGCGGTAGTCGTTGTCAGGTACGAAGCAGATCTCGTAGCTTTCGCTTTTTTTGGCCAGTTCTTCTTGCCCCATGTCCAGTGCCATTTGCCTGATCTCAGATTTGGCGTAGGAGCCCAGGGGAAATTGTGTGCGTGCCAGGTTTTCCTGAGACACGCCCCACAATACGTAGGACTGATCTTTGTTTTCGTCTTTTCCTTTAGAAATCACGTAGCGGCCACTGTCTTGTTGTCTGATATTCGCGTAATGTCCGGTGGCGATAAATTCGCAATCGAGTTTATTGGCACGTTTTAACAGGGCTTCCCATTTGATGTGGGTATTGCAGAGCACGCAGGGGTTTGGTGTACGCCCGGAAAGGTATTCGTCTACAAAGTTGTCGATCACGAAGTCGCCGAATTCGTCTCTGATGTCTAATATGTAATGGGGGAAGCCGTAGTTTACTGCCAGGGTACGGGCATCGTTGATGCTGTCCAGGCTGCAGCAACCGGTTTCTTTGCTGCTGCTGCCGGATGTGGCGTAGTCCCAGGTCTTCATGGTCAGCCCAATTACTTCATATCCTTGTTCGTGAAGCATTACTGCTGCTACTGAACTGTCGACCCCGCCGCTCATGGCGACTAATATTCTGCCTTTTTTACTCATGTTATTTAATACTGCCGCGGGTTCAAAGCCCGGTGATTAGATATAAGGTACAAAAGTAGGGGTTTTTGTGCGATTGACGGGTATGCTGTGGTCAATTAGTTGTAATTTAAAAATTAAGTGATAGGTAAAATTCAGTGTCTTTGGGGAAAGCAGGGTGGCTACAGCAAGGCGGACTATGTTTATGCGCAAGAAAATCTGGTGTGTCTTAGAGAAGGCATAGGGGCATTGCGCAGCTGTGTCCCAGCCTTCGAAAAGATCACCAGATTTTCGGTAAAATAAGCATCCTGCATGCGCAAACGCTGCAACTATAAAAAGGATGTAGGAAAACGTATTAGCAAAGCTGTAAACAATGATTTTGTAAAGAATTTTTTTACCTTAGGCGAGCATATCAGATTATACATAATGGCCTAGTGTATGGGCATGTCTGATGGCTTTTACCTGGTATTTGAGAAGAACTAATTTTACTTATTTATATGAAGAGAGTTTTATTTTATGGTTTGCTGCTTGCTCCGGTGCTTTCTGTGGCCCAGCAGGGATTGGTTAAATATGTGAAGCCGATCATCGGCACAGAGAAAATGGGACATACCTTTCCGGGTGCTACGGTGCCATTCGGTGCTGTGCAGTTGAGCCCTGAGACGGATACCATACCGTATTCTGTGGACGGTAAATATACGGGTACGGTTTATAATTATTGTGCCGGTTACAAATATGAGGATAAGACCATTGTTGGTTTTAGTCACACGCACTTTAGCGGGACCGGACATTCTGACCTGGGTGATTTCCTGGTAATGCCAACACAGGGGCCATTACAAATGAATCCCGGAACTGCGGGCAACCCTAAATCGGGTTTCCGTTCGGGGTTTTCTCATGCCAATGAGGTCGTGGAGGCTGGATATTATAAAGTTAAGCTGGATGATGAGAACATTCTGGCGGAACTGACTGCTACGAAAAGGGTAGGGATGCACCAGTATACTTTCCCAAAATCTGATCAGTCGCACATTATCCTGGATCTGATGTCAGGCATTTATAATTACGACGGCAAGAACGTTTGGACCTATGTCCGAGTGGTCAACGATACGCTGATTACCGGTTACAGACAGACCAATGGCTGGGCACGTACGCGCACCGTCTATTTTGCCATGTCATTTTCCAAGGCTTTCAAAGGCTACGGTCAGAAAAACTTTGACGGGCCGCAGCCGTACAGGGGCTTCTGGAGGAAATTTGACCAGACTAAAAACTTCCCGGAGATCGCCGGAAAGAACCTGAGGATGTATTTCGATTTTAATACAGAGGCTGATGAGAAAATAAAAGTAAAAATGGCTTTATCTCCTGTAAGCCAGGATAATGCACTGGAAAATATGCGTGCCGAGGTGCAGGGCTGGGATTTTAATAAGGTAAAGCAAGAGGCTCAGGTGGATTGGGAAAAGGAACTGGAGAAGATAAAAATTGAGGCTTCTGAGGATGACAAGATCAACTTTTATACTGCGATGTACCATGCGTTTATCAACCCAACGACTTATGCAGATGTAAATGGTGAATATAAAGGACTGGACCAGGGTGTCCATAAGGCCGATGGTTTTGTGAATTATACGACTTTTTCCCTTTGGGACACGTACAGGGCATTGCATCCTTTCCTGAACATCACGCAGCCTTCACGCAATAATGATATTGTGAAGTCTATGATGGCGCATTATGACCAGAGTGCACTGAAAATGCTGCCCATATGGTCACACTATGCCAATGACAACTGGTGTATGAGCGGTTATCACAGTGTATCTGTTCTTGCGGATGCGATTGTCAAGGGCGTTTATACGGGGGATGCCAGTAAAGCCCTGGATGCTTGTATAGTGACGGCTAATCACCGTGATTATGAGGGAATTGGTGAGTATATTGATCAGGGATATATTTCGGCAGAGAAGAGCGGAACTTCTGTATCAAATACGCTGGAATATGCGTACGATGACTGGTGTATTGCGCAGCTTGCCAAGAAATTGGGGAGACAGGACGTTTATGATATCTTTATTAAAAGGTCTGGCAATTGGGTCAATAATTTTGATAAGTCAATCGGATTTATGAGACCTAAGATGGCCGATGGTTCGTTCAAGGCAAAATTTGATGTGCTGAGTACACATGATCAGGGCTTTATTGAGGGCAATACCTGGAACTATAGTTTTTTTGTTCCGCATGATCCTGCTGCGCTGATCGCCAAAATGGGTGGTGCTAAAAAGGTCGGTCTGAGATTGGATTCTTTGTTTACCATGCATTTGCCTGATGAATTTTTTGCTGAAACTGAGGACATTACACGTGAGGGGATTGTTGGCGGCTATGTTCACGGCAATGAACCGGCGCATCACGTGGCGTATTTGTACAACTGGATCGGGCAGCCGTCTAAAACACAGTCCAGAATCCGCATGATCCTGAAAATGCAGTATAAGCCTACGCCTGATGGTTTGGGCGGCAATGATGATTGTGGCCAGATGAGCGCATGGTATATGTTTTCTTCTTTAGGGTTTTATCCGGTAGCGCCGGGCTCTGATGAGTATTCTCTGGGTAGCCCTTCTGTAAAATCTGCGGTACTTGCTCTTGAAAATGGCAAGACTTTTACTGTGGAGGCGCTGAACCAGAGCGATAAGAATGTGTATGTGTCTAAAGTGCTACTGAATGGCAAGGAGCATAAGGGTTTGACCATTAAGCATTCGGATATTGTGAATGGCGGGAAGATTACGTTTGTTATGACAGGGAAAATTAAGTGATCTTTTTTCGGACTGGACCTTGCGCCCTGAAGAAGGGCACAAATCCTATGTCCTCTCAAAGACACTGAATTTTATGGAAAGTATGGCGGGAATGTATGGTGTGAAAATGTAGGAGATAAAAAAGCCAGTGTTTTACACTGGCTTTTTTATTAAACAAACGCAGGGACATCGGCCCTGGGATCGTTGCCCTGGATCTGATTTCGGCGGATATCGGATGGGTGAGAAGGCTTTTTGATGATCTTTTTGTTGAGCCCGCTGGCTGCACTATAAAGCAGGATGCTGCCGAGGGCGATTTCTTCTATTCCTCTGAAGGTATGGTTGCCAAGGGCCCTGATGCCTTTTTGCAGCATATAGACACCAGCGATCACTGAGATCAGTCTTTTGCCCGAGTTTAATTCTTCTGTTTCGTATCCGCTCAATAGGGAGCTTACTATGGATGTGGTGAGGTTATCTTTTATGTGTCTGAACATGGTCGATTCAATTAAATGTCTGAAATTCATTTTCTGACTAATTGTTGAACATCGTCAGCTGTAATTTTGTTTGCTTAAAATTTGTCAAATTTATGAAACGCATGCTTAATAGCGAACTGTGTTAATAGCTAAAATTTGTCAAAGACCATTTTTATGGCTTTTTCAACGGTAGCCGCAGGATCTGGGCTGAAGCTTTGGTTTACCCGATTAGCCAGAATGGCATTTACAGACAGTGCTTTATGGCCAAGTGTTTTGGCCAGGGCATAGATTCCGGCTGTTTCCATTTCCAGATTGGTGATGCGCTGCTGGCTTGACGCTGAATTTCCGTAGCGGAATGAGTTTAACAGGGTGATGAGGTCTGGTATGGTGTTTTTTGCTCGTACCTGACGTCCTTGCGGCGCATAAAATCCTGGTGCGGTAACAGTTATGCCTTGTTGCATTTCACTGCCGATTTGCTTTAGTAAGGTAGAATCCGCTGCAGTAACATATGGGTTAATGCCTTTGATGTGGGATATATGTGATTTGAAACTGGTCAGGATTTGTGCTTCGTCTCCCGATAGTTCGTGCAGATAATATTGCATGAGTGAATCCAGGCCGATACCAAAGGTGGAGGCCAATATGGTTCCCATGGGTATGTCGGACTGTATGGTTCCTGAGGTGCCTATTCTGATGATGTTTAAGGAGGTAAGTTCTTGTTTTATTGTCCTTGTACTTAGATCTATGTTGACCAGGGCATCGAGTTCGTTGAATACAATGTCAATATTATCAGTGCCGATGCCTGTAGAAATGACGGTGATGCGTTTTTTGCCGAGGTAACCGGTATGGGTAATGAACTCGCGCTTTCCTTTTTTTAATTCGATATGGTCAAGATGTTTGGATACTTCGAACACACGGTCCGGATCGCCAACAGTAATGATGGTATCTGAAATGTCTTCGGGCAGGAGGTTGAGGTGGTAAATGCTGCCGTCGGGGTTGATGATCAGGTCTGCTGGTGATAGTGCTTGTCCCATGGCTGATAAAGCTATAAATTCTTATGCAGTAAAGAGGTATTTTATTTGAATGCTTTCCATCTTTTCTATTTTGCCGAGAATGGCATTGAGCTCGCTTTTCCTGATCTCCAGTTTCATCATGCAGGAGTTGTCAAAATCCTGATCCAGTATGGTTAGCTGTTCATCTTTTACCAGTTTCATGACATCGTTCATAACCAGGTAATCAAAGCGAATTTCGTAGATGTCGTTTACTGTTTTTTCTATGATCTTTGATTCCTTAATGGATTCTGCAGCAGCAGTTTTATAGGCGTTAATTAAACCCGGAACGCCAAGCAATGTGCCGCCAAAATACCGGACCACAACGATCAGCAGATCTGTGAGATTGGCGGAAAGCATGGTGTTCAAAATGGGTCTTCCTGCGGTTCCGGAGGGTTCGCCGTCGTCCTGGATCCTGAATATGCTTCTGTCGGGACTAAGACGTAATGCCCAGCAAAAATGCCGTGCTTTGGGGTGTTCTGATCTTAATTTTTGCAGGATGTCTTTTACTTCTTCATTTGATTTGATGGGATAGGCAAAGGCAATGAACTTGCTTCCTTTGTCTCTGTAAGTTCCTTCGGAATGCGCTGATATGGTTTTGTAGGTATCATCAAACAACATATTTCTGTGATAGAGTGATCAGAAGAATGGCTGCAAGTGCAAGAGATAATCCCCAGTAGTTGAGCTTATTGAGTTTTTCCTTGAAGATGAATATGCCAACAAGGCTACCCAGAATGATTACGCCAATGTTCATTGCGGCAAATACAGTTGAAGGGTTGTCGGCCATGGCGCGGTGTGCTTTCAGATAGAAAAGGATGTTGAAGAAATTGAAAAAGCCAAGGATACAGCCGCAAATAAAGTTGATGAGTTCGAGTTTTTGCTTTTTAATGAGTGACTGATAGGCAATAAAAGCGAGTGATATGATAAATGACAGGGCAAATATGAGCACCAGTGAACTGGTATATGGGATGGTTTTGACCTGGGCCACTTGTTTGAAAAGTGTGTCTATGAGTCCGAAACCGATAAATACAATGATGGGATAGATCCAATTGACAGCCTGGCTGCTTTTTGTTTTTTTATAAAGGGTAAAAAATATGGCGATGAACCCAATGGCAAGCCCGCAGAGCTTTAATGTGGTAAAATCTTCTTTAAATAGAAAATAAGCGGCTAGTATGGGGATAAATAACGACAACCGTTGTGCAATATCTGTTTTGACTATCCCGATGTTTTTGACTGATGCGGCTAAAAACCAGAAAATAACGGGAAGAAGAATGCCAAGGGCGAGGTGTATCCTGGGTGGTACTGCGGCGGTAAAATGGCCAATAGCTGGCTTGAAGAATACCAAACTGAGGGTGATCGCAAACAGGTAATTCCAGGTGACGGCCTGCGGAATGCTGATTTTGTACCTTTTGGCCAGTTTCAGTAAGACTGCTACCGTAACGCTGCAGCAAATGCTGATGATCAGGTATATCATTTGCTGGTATTTTGATAAACACTTAGTTTGTCTTTGCCGATCAGGTAATTGTCTTTGATAGCGCCATTGATCTGCGGAGCGGCAATGCCGTCCTGCCAGGAGCTGGCGGAGGTAAATACCCGGGCTTCGTCCCAAAGATTGGCGCTAAGGAATTGGTTCAGCAGGTTTGCACCGCCCTCGATAATCACGGATTGTATGTCCATGAGGTACAGCTGAAAAGCTATCTTTTGAGGAAGGTAATATTGCATGTCTTCCATTTGGATAAAATGGATATTGTCGATTACTTTGGTCTTTATTTCATTGAAAACTACTGTTTTTGCGTCTTCGTTATAGATATGGCTGCTTAGCGGAACCTGCAGTTTACGGTCGATCAGCATGCGCGTTGGGTTTTTACCGGTCCATTCCCGGCTGTTGAGCAGGGGGTCATCGGCAATGGCGGTTTGTTTACCGATCAGGATAGCATCTTCTTCTGTGCGCCATTTGTGCACCAGTTTCTTGGCCAAAGGGCCGCTGATCCATTTTTGACCGGTGATCTTGGGGGCAAAATAGCCATTGGCGGTGGTGGCCCATTTGAGGATAATGTAAGGACGCTGATGGTTGATCCTGGTCAGGAAGCGTCTGTTCAGGAAACTGCATTCTTCTTCAAGTACACCTGTCACTAGTTCTATTCCTGCTGCTTTGAGTTTCTGTATTCCCTTTCCGTTTACGTCTTCAAAGGGGTCGGTATTGCCTATGACTACCTTTTTCAGTTTGTGTCTGACCAGCAGATCGGCGCAGGGTGGTGTTTTGCCATAGTGGGCACAGGGTTCGAGGCTCACATAGGCGGTTGCACCGGCCAGCAGTTCGGCTGCGCGGTCGCCATAGTTACGGAGTACCGCATTTATGGCGTTTACTTCGGCGTGAGCTTCACCAAACTTAGCATGGTAGCCTTCGCCAATGATGTGATCGTTGTTGACTATAACACAGCCAACCATCGGATTGGGGCTTACATTTGCTATTCCCAGTTTGGCCAGTTCAAGGCAGCGCTGCATGTATATTTCGTCTGTCATTATCACAAAAGTAAGGTATATTGTTTGATTTAGTTACTTTTGCAAGGCATGAATTTTAAGCTGCTATTGCAACATTTTACACGAGAATTGAGTGGTCTTTACGACCATGAGGAGGCTGCTGCGATCCTTAATATTGTGACCAGGCAGGTCTCTGGATTTGACAGGGGGAAACTGTTACTAAAGTCTTCGGAAAGCGTTCCTGAAGGTGATTTGACCCTGTTTAATAGTTTTTTGACTGAGCTTAAAACCGGAAAGCCTGTACAATATGTGCTTGGGGAAACCGTGTTTTATGGCTTGCCTTTTAAGGTGAGTCCTTCAGTGCTGATCCCGAGACCGGAAACTGAGGAGCTGGTGGAATGGGTGCTTGACACGGTTGATGTTACTGGCATGTCTGGGCTTCAAATACTTGATGTGGGTACGGGGAGCGGCTGCATTGCGGTTTGTTTGAAAAAAAATCTTGGAGCTGCCGGAGTTTTCGCGCTTGATGTGTCTAAAGATTGTCTTTTGATAGCCGCAACTAATGCAACTTTAAATGAGGCTGATATAATTTTTATTGAGGCTGATATCCGGAATTATTCCGATGCGCGAAAGTTTGATGTTATTGTGAGCAATCCGCCTTACATTACAATGGATGAAAAGCAGGCAATGCATGAAAATGTATTGACTCACGAGCCTCATCTTGCATTGTTTGTATCTAATGAAGATCCGCTTGTTTTCTACAGGGCCGTCGCGGATTTTGCCTTATCAAATTTGAGTTCAGAAGGATTGTTATTTTTCGAAATCAATGAATATCTTGGTAAAGAGACTCTGAAAATGCTGCATGATAAATCATTTATTGACACTGAATTAAGAAAGGACATGCAGGGAAAGGACAGGATGATCAGATGCAGATTGAAGGCCTCTGAGTAGTTTTGAACTGTTGTGTTGATTTAGCTCCTGGGGTGGTATTGTGTGACGACTGATCTGAGGTAGTCTCTGTCGGTATGTGTATATATTTCGGTGGTAATTATGCTCGAATGGCCCAGCATTTCCTGTACCGCCCTCAGATCGGCACCGCCGTCTATAAGATGTGTGGCAAAAGAGTGCCTGAACGTATGCGGACTAATGCTTTTTTTAATCCCGGCTTTAAGGGCCAGGCTTTTGATCAGTTTGAACACGGATATTCTGGACAGGCCTGTGCCGCCCGGATTGAGAAAAATAAAATCTTCGTAGCCACTTTTGACAGGGATATGGACCCTGACCTCTGTCAGATAGATCTGTATGAATTTAAGCGCTGTATTTCCTATGGGTATAAGCCGTTCCTTATCGCCTTTGCCGGTGACCTTAATGAATTCATTTTCGGCATACACATTGGATATCCTGAGGGTGATGAGCTCTGTGACGCGTAACCCGCAGCCGTAGAGTGTTTCTAATATTGCCTTATCTCTCATTCCGTTGCGTTTTGAGGCGTCAATTGCCTCTATTAAGGCATTGATCTCGTGCACATTTAGAGTGTCAGGCAGTTTCCTGGAAAGCCTGGGCATCTCTAAAAGATCGGTAGGATTGATGTCGATAAGCTGCTCCAGCATCAGGAATTCAAAGAAAGATTTGAGCCCGGATATGATCCGTGCCTGGGAGGCAGCCTGCATCCCCAGTTCATTGATCCAGGAGACAAAAAGCTTTAAGTCGTTTATGCTAATGTCTTTTATATTAGTCTGTTGATTCTTTAGATCAAAGAATTGCCAAAGCTTTTCAATGTCACTTAAGTAGGCGTCAATGGAATTGACTGCAAGTGACCGTTCCAGTCGCAGGTAAGCTTTGTAAGATTTTAAATAAGGGTTATTGATCACAAAAATTTTCTACTGTAAGTTTTTAGCTTTAAGTTTGAATTGATGAAGATACAAATTATTAACGGCCCAAATTTAAACCTTTTAGGTGTGCGCGAACCTGGTATTTACGGAAATACAGGTTTTGATGAATACATTAAGCAGTTGCGTGACATCTACAGCATCCTGGAGATCGATTATTTTCAGAGCAATGTGGAAGGGGAACTCATCAATAAATTGCATGAAGTTGGATTCAGTTATGATGGGATCGTGATCAATGCGGGTGGTTATACACATACTTCTGTGGCTATAGCTGATGCGATTGCTGCGATTAAAACTCCTGTGGTAGAAGTACATATATCAAACATCTATGCCCGGGAAGAGTACAGGCATGTATCTCTGACCGGCAAAAACTGTAAAGGTGTATTAACCGGCTTTGGTATGGACGGATACAGGCTTGCTATTGAAAGTCTGCTGAAGGGCTAGTTTCTTTTCAGCTGGCTAAAATACCTGATCTTCCTGATGAAATAATCGTAAACGATGCTGGAAGGGTATTGACCAGTGTGTTTTTGAAAACTGATCTGCTTGCTGGTCCTTTTCTTTGCGTTAGCGGTTAGTGCCTTTAGAAAATGAAAATGTGCCCTGTTGACTGCAAATGCGAAGTCGGTCTTTCCTTGTAGTAGAAAATGCAGCCATGCTACAAAATCTATACTCATGCGGATAGAGATCCTGAAATAGGCGTCACTTAGGGGCAGGTTCTTTTGCAGAATAATGAGGTTGTTTCTGAAGTTCAGATAGGTTTTGTAGGGATTATTGGCATCCAAAGTGCCTCCGCCTACATGGTAAACTTCTGCGTCCGGGCAATAGACTATTTTATATCCAAGGTTCTTCAATCGCCAGCAAAGGTCGATTTCTTCCATGTGGGCAAAGAAATCGGGATCCAGACCGCCAGCTTCTTTCCATTGTTTGCTTTTTATGAACAGCGCAGCACCGCTTGCCCAGAAGATTTCCATGGTATCGTTGTACTGTCCATGGTCTGATTCTACCGTATCAAAAAGCCTTCCCCTGCAGAATGGATAGCCATGGAGGTCCAGGAAGCCGCCCGCTGCGCCGGCATATTCAAATTCTGTTTTCTTCTTCTGCCATTTGATCTTTGGCTGGGCTACTGCAATGGCTGCATCGGTTTGCATCAGGTCTATGACTGGCTGGATCCAGTTTGGAGGAACTTCTACATCTGAATTGAGCAATATGTAGTAATCTGCTTCGACCTGTTCCAGTATTTTACGATAGCCTTCGGCAAAACCATAGTTGTGGTCGTTTACGATCAGCCGGATTTGAGGGTAGTTGATCCTTACGAACTCCACGGAACTGTCTGTAGAGGCATTGTCACCGACGATCAGCTGCAGGTCCTTGTATTGTGATTCTGCGACACCAGGCAGGA
>NZ_DATHGC010000366.1:0-18644 GCF_035317785.1 Pedobacter sp.
AACTTAAGAAAAGATGGAAACCCAAAAAGTATAAAATAAAAGAAATACAACTTGTATAACTCCGACAGGAATAACAAATTTGCGTGTATAGTCAATTCAAAATTAAATCAGTAACCTGTATAGCTATAATAGGGTAAGACATACCTTTAACCGCAGGACTACCGGAGCAAGTACGCAGAAAGTACGCGGCACCACGGCGCTGTCCCCGCACAGAGGACTATCTGGAACAGTCAGCGTGCTGTCGACGAAAAATTGTTAAACTAGGCATTACTTTACCCGATTATCAATCTTATTCTTTATTTTCGGCAGCAATTAATAGCCTTAATATCAATAACCACTTGAAAACGAAATGAATTATTCGAAGATTAATAACATCACCGGTTGGATTTGCTTTGCAATAGCCACGCTGACTTATATTTTAACATTAGAACCATCAGTTAGTTTTTGGGATTGCGGTGAGTTTATTGCCTCTGCTTTAAAAATGCAGGTGGTGCACCAGCCGGGAGCGCCTTTATTCCTAATGATACAACGCTTTTTCTCGTTATTTGCTTTTGGTGATGTAACCAAAGTAGCGTATTTCATGAATGTGGGTTCAGCAATAGCAAGTGGTGCAACGATCTTATTCCTGTTCTGGACCATCACCGCCCTCGCCAAAAAGGTGCTGATCAAAGAAAATGAAGAAATTAGCAAAGCCAACATGATCAGCATCATGGGTGCCGGCTTAGTGGGTGCCTTAGCTTATACATTTTCAGATAGTTTTTGGTTCTCAGCAGTGGAGTCGGAGGTATACGCACTGTCCTCGTTATTTACTGCAATTGTATTCTGGGCCATCTTAAAATGGGAAGCAGTGGCCAATGAACCGCGTGCTGACAGATGGCTGCTGCTCATCGCCTACATTATGGGTTTGTCCATTGGTATTCACCTGCTCAACTTATTGACCATACCTGCAATAGCATTCGTTTATTATTTCAAAAAGACAAAAAAAGCCACTACCCCTGGTATTTTTAAAACCGGTATCATCGGCGTACTGATCCTTGCTGTAATTCAATACGGCATTATTCAATACCTGGTATCCCTTGGGGCTTACTTCGATCTTTTCTTCGTGAATACCATGGGAATGGGATTCGGGTCAGGCGTTATTTTCTTCGCTATTGTATTGATCGGGGCATTAGTATGGGGCATCAGATACTCTATTAAACATCAGAAAAAGATCCTTAACCTCGCTTTGCTATCTACTGTACTGATCATTTTTGGCTACGGCTCTTTTGCAATGATCATTATCAGGGCCAAGGCAGACCCTAACTTAAATAACAGTGATCCTGACAATGCATTTTCTTTCCTGGGCTATCTGAACAGGGAACAGTATGGTGACAGACCATTGTTATTCGGGCCGAATTATAATTCACAGCCGGTTGAGGTCAAAGAAGGAAAGACTTTGTACAGAAAAGGCACAGATATATACGAAAATGCCGGCAAAAAAAGCGAGTATGTATACGACAGAACTACTCCTTTCCCACGCATGTATAGTGATGATGCAAGGCACGTAGGTTATTATAAGGACATGCTGGGACTGGATGATTCACATTTCCCAACCCTGATAGATAATGTCCGCTTCTTCTTTAGCTATCAGCTTGGGCTCATGTATACGAGGTATTTCTTATGGAACTTTGTGGGCCGGCAAAATGACGACCAGGGACAGGGCAGTGCCTATGAAGGTCAGTGGCTAAGCGGAATAAAACCCATCGACGGTTTACTTTTGGGCAGTCAAAAAAACCTTCCGCCTACAATCGTAGACAGTAAAGCCTACAACAGATTCTTTTTCCTGCCATTGATCATCGGATTACTTGGTGCCATATGGCACTTCAAACGCAATCAGAAGGACGCCGGCATCGTAGCGCTCTTGTTTTTCTTTACAGGCATCGCCATAGTTTTATACCTCAATCAAAAACCGATGGAACCCCGTGAAAGGGATTACGCCTATGCAGGATCCTTTTACGCATTTGCCATATGGATAGGTTTAGGCGTACTGGCACTAAGGGAGTGGCTGAGTAAAAAACTCACACCAGCAAATGGCGCTATCCTCGCTACAGCTGCGGGCCTGCTTGCCGCACCTGTGATCATGGCTGCACAGGGCTGGGATGATCATGACAGGTCAGAAAAAATGGTTGCCCATGACATCGCCGTCGATTACATGCAATCCTGTGCGCCCAATGCCATCTTATTCACCTATGGGGATAACGATACCTACCCGCTTTGGTATATCCAGGAAGTTGAAAACGTAAGACCGGACATCCGTCTGGTAAACTTAAGCTTGTTTGATACGGATTGGTACATTAACGGCATGAAGCGCAGGCAAAATGAATCTGAACCTTTACCGATCAGCATGAAAGAGTCTCAGTATATTCAGGGTGTAAGGGATGTGATGTATTACCAGGATTACAAACTCGCCGGCTCTGTTGAACTGAGCAACATCCTTGCGATATTGCTTTCTGATAATGATGCCGACAAAATAGCCCGTCAGGATGGAAGTAAGGATAATTTTATCCCAACTAAAAACTTCAAGCTTACAGTAAACCGTGAGGACGTACTCAAAAATAATGTTGTCCCTGCAACTGACTCTGCAAAAATTGTCCCTGCTCTGGAATGGACATTCAATAAGAATTATGTGACTAAAGGAACACTTGCTATGCTGGACATTCTGGTGCACAACAACTGGAAGAGGCCGATTTACTTTGCAAGTACAGTTCCTTCAGAACAATATAACGGACTTGACAATTACTTGTATACTGAAGGCCTTGCATTGCGCCTGAGACCCCTTAAGGTAGACACTACCCTCGGCAGATCAGACCTGATCAACACTCCTGTACTTTATGACAACCTGATGAATAAATTCAAATGGGGTAACGTGAATACCGCAAATTACCTGGATACGCAGTCTGCTGATGACATTTCTATATTTACGAATCTTTTCAACACCGCCATGAGTGGATTATTAAAAGAAGGAAAAATTGAAGATGCCAAAAAAGTGGCTGACCGTTATTTTCAGGTAATGCCGGATAGGTTCTATGGAATGAGGTCTACAATGGGTGCTTATTTCATGTCTGAAAATCTGTATGCGATCGGCGATGTGAAAAGGGCAAATCAATTGATCGAAAAATCTGCACTTTACATTAAAAAAGAACTGGACTACCTTGCCGATATCTCAGACAGCAAAAATAAATTTACAGGCGGGCAGAATGTTCAGCTGGGTATGTCATTCTTAAATCAAATGGCAAATATCGCTCAGAAGAACAAGCAAATTAAGCTGAGTAAAGAACTGACAGATGAGTTTAATTATCTGGAAGGCAGGTTTAATAAGTATTTTGCGGCACAACAGTAAGCTCACATTCTGTTCTCCGGCTGCATTATTTCGCTGAAGAAGCTCAAAAACGCTATGCCGGTTCACAGAACACTCGTTTCTAGGCGCTAATGTATGGAGCAGAGAAAGGTAATAAAAAAGGCCCCAGATGTGCATCTGAGGCCTTTTTTATATTATTTATCGCCTACTGTTTGTTTATTGTACTACTTTTCACAATTGGCAGCCAGGTGTACAAACATATTTTCCGGCTTTATTTGCCAACATGCTAGGGTGCTAGAAGCGAGTGTTCTGTGAACCGGCATAGCGTTGGTCCCGATTCTTCATCGGGGCTAAATGCAGCCGGAGAACAGAATGCGAGCTTATTATCCTTCAACAACAACCCCCATTGCACAGAACTTTTCAATTCTGGTCGCAATCATCTTATCTACTTTTTCTTTTTTGAGTATCGCCAGATCCTTCAATATCTGCTCTTTAACTGTTGCCGCCATCGCCTCCGGATTCTGATGCGCACCTCCAAGCGGTTCTTTGACGATTCCGTCAATCAGTTTGTTTTTAAACATATCATCAGAGGTAAGCTTTAAGCATTCGGCCGCCTTCTCTTTATAATCCCAGCTTCTCCATAATATAGATGAACAGGATTCCGGAGAAATGACAGAATACCAGGTATGCTCCAGCATATACACTTTATCCCCAATACCAATTCCCAATGCACCGCCGGAAGCCCCCTCGCCTACTACCAGGCAGATGATCGGCACCTTTAATATTGACATTTCCAGCAGATTCCTGGCAATGGCTTCTCCCTGTCCGCGTTCTTCAGCTTCCAGTCCGGGATAAGCACCCATGGTATCTATGAAGGAAATGACAGGCTTGTTAAATTTCTCTGCAAGTCTCATGAGGCGCAGCGCCTTCCTGTATCCTTCCGGATTGGCCATTCCAAAATTACGGTACTGCCTTTCTTTAGTATTCTTACCTTTTTGGTGACCAATGATCATCACAGTTTGCCCGTCAATGGTGGCAAAACCTCCAATGATCGCTTTATCGTCCTTCACCGTCCTGTCTCCATGCATCTCAATGAAATCGTCACAGATCATACTGATGTAATCCAGCGTCTGCGGCCTTTCAGCATGGCGTGACATTTGAACTTTTTGCCAGCCTGTAAGATTAGTGTAGAGACCTTGACGGGTTTCTTCAAGCTTCTCTTCAAGCTCTGTTATTGTAGCAGACATATCTACTTTTGTTTTATCGGCAACCTGTTTTACCTTTTCGATTTGCTGAACAAGTTCAGCTAAAGGCTTTTCAAAATCAAATGATGTTTTTATCTGTTCCATAAGCGGGCTGTAAAAATAGGAATTTTCTTTATCATTTTACGTCCGGGCAATATTTTCTATTACCTAAGGTATCCGCCGCTCCTCAGGATTTCAGACCACAGCTGATAACCTTCCGGAATCAAATGCAATCCGTCTTTTGTTAAACTGGCTTTTAAGTGCTTATTTTCGTCTAAAAACTTAGGATAAAGATCAATAATGGTCACTCTTTTGGCGCTAAGCTTTCTGATCTGATCGTTCAGCCACAGGATATGCTCATCCTTCTCATAATGGTTCTTAAACTTTCCAAAACTGCTGTTTACAGGCAGCAGGGTATAAAAGTAGAGCTGTGTACGCTTCGAACCAGACCTGATCCTATCTATGATCCGTTTGTAATTTCTCAGGATCAGGCTATCAGGAATGTTTCTTGAAATGTCATTGATGCCTATCAAAACAAAGACTTTAGCCGGCTTGCCCACTATTACCTCGTCCAGCCTTTCCAAGACACCAAAGGTAATGTCCCCGGAAATACCCCTGTTCTTTGCGCTGGGGAGGTTTAAAAGCTTGGCCCAGTCAGTCCCCGCCGTAATGCTGTTGCCTAAAAAAACAATGTCTTTTTTTGACTTTGTTTCACCCATAAATTTACTGACCTGCTCCTTATATTTCCCAGGCCTGTAAGTACTGTCCCATTTTATTTCCTGCGCATTTGTATAACCAAAAGCAGATAGTTGCAGAATAAATACGAATAAAACTCTCTTAAAAGGCATTTTCATAAAACTTCAATTAGTTAGTGAGACAATGGCGTTAAATTAGCTAAATTTTTCTTTTCTCTGCCCCATGTAAATGCGGTAAAGAAAATAGCCAAAAGACATGAAATGGCGATTGCCATGAAACAGGCGTCCCAGCCACTTCTATCCACCAGGCTACCCAACGCTGCATTCGCCAGCAAATCTCCGATGAAATAGCCAAACAAACCGGTTAAACCAGCGGCTGTTCCCGCAGCTTTTTTAGGGACAAGGTCTATGGCCTGTACGCCAATTAACATTACAGGTCCGTAGATAAAAAAGCCGATTGTCCACAGGGAAACATTTTGTATGGTGTGACTTTCACCGGAATTTTTCCAGTAGACCAATACGCCCAGAAAAGTCACGGCCATATAAATGATCGTTACGGGCGCTCTTCTGCCTTTAAACAATTTGTCACTGATCACACCACAAAGAATCGTTCCGGGTATGGCAGCCAATTCGTAGCCACCCGACGCCCATGCTGCTTCCGATTGAGAGTAACCCTTTGCTTCCTGTAAAAAAGTAGGCGCCCAGTTTATAATGCCATTCCGCACCAGGTAAACAAAAGCATTCGCGACTGCGATGTACCAAAGTAACCTGTTATTCAACACATATTTCAGAAAAATCTCTTTAGCGGAGAACTCCTGCTCCTGTGTTTTTGCGTTATAGCTCTTAGGATAGTCATTGTTATATTCTTCAATTGGGGGTAAACCGACCGACTGCGGTGTGTCTCTAACAAAAAACAAGGCTATGAGTGCAAATAAAATGGCCACCATACCCGGAAAATATAACTTAGCATGCCAATTCGCAAAAAGCTCAAAACCAAGCACCGTTAACGGACCAACCAGAAAACCGCCAAGGTTATGCGCCAAATTCCAGATGGACATTGCCGTTCCTCTTTCCCTGACCGAGTACCAATGTGCTACAACTCTACCGCAAGGTGGCCATCCCATTCCCTGAAACCATCCGTTAATGAACAGCAAAATAAACATGATGGTAATAGACGAGGTTGCAAAAGGGACTAAACCCATAAAAATCATGGTAAAAGCAGACAGCACTAAGCCTATTGACAGGAAATACCTTGCATTACTTCTGTCAGATATATTGCCCATCAGGAATTTACTAAACCCGTAGGCGATGGAAAGTGCAGAGGCTGCCAGGCCAAGCTCACCTTTGCTAAATCCAAGCTTTTGAAGTTCTGGTATGGCGAAAGAGAAGTTTTTACGCACAAAATAGTAAGCCGCATAGCCTAGAAAAATACCCAGAAAGACCTTTAAGCGTTGCGTTTTATATTGCCTGTCTACTTCATGTTTAGGCAATAATGGCCGGTGTGCAGCAGGAGGCGGAAAAATACTTCTCATAAAAGATTCGGGTAATCTGAGATGATACCATCTACCTTTAATGACTTTAAGCGCTCAATATCTGCTTTAGTATTTGGTGTCCATGGAATTACTTTAACATTTCGCTCGTGACATTTCCTGACCAGTTCCTCATTGACCATTTTATATTCAGTACTCAGGATGAAAGGATCAAAACCAAGATCACTCAGGTTTTCTTCCACAGTCTTCTGATTACTTACCAAAAAAGATGTCCTGACATTTGGATATTTCTTATGCAGAATCTGTAAAGTTCTTTTATCAAAAGATTGGATGACTACAAAAGGTCTGATCCCTTTTTTTTCAATCACATCCATTAAAAGTTTGACAAAGGTCTCAGGATCCGGATTGGTAACGCCGTCGCCCTTGGGGCTGCATTTGGTTTCGATGTTGTAAAACATCTGCTTTTTACTCTTGGTATAGATCTGCACTGAATCAATCAGGTCAGCCAAACGCGGAATGTAAGTTTTTATTTTTTTCTGCTCAGGGAAACCTGCGAGCGGCTTGGTACCGAGATCAAAAGTTTTCAATAAAGCATAATCCATTTGGTAAACGGCATATTTTTTTGAATCAGCCGCCGGTATTTCCTTACCCTCGGGAGTCAGCATAAAACCAGGGCTCAGATAATCGTCATGGGTAACCACCACTTCTCCGTCTTTGGTAATATGCGTATCCATTTCCAGGGTGGTGATGCCAATATCCACCGCGTTTTTCATGGCAATGATGGTATTTTCAGGCATTAATCCCCTGCCGCCCCTATGGCCTTCGGTGCTGAACGCCGGAAATTTTGCAACAGCAGCCGGATTCGCTTTATTTATAGTTTTGCACGCAGTCAAGCCTGCCAGGGCCAGCGCGGCCACGCCAATTAAATTCTTCATCTGTTACTCAGTTTAATCATTAAGCATCTATAGTTGATGTATACTTCTCTCCGAAACGATCTGTGGCAATTACTTTGATTTTTTTAGGCCCGGGTTTGAAATGTGCCACAAACAAGTGGTCTATCTTTTTTGGTTCCGCAAAAGACCTGGTGACCGGCATCTTATCTCCTTTATAGAGTTCTACTGCTAAAGGGTCAAAACCCTTCTGCTGTTCAAGTATTCCCATAGGCTTATCGTCGAGAAAATATTCTACTTTCCATTCCGGATCCCAGTTCCACACATTTGCAATTATTCTTTTCTGGTCCGTCAGTGTATCTACATAGACACTGATCTGTCTGGTCCTCTCAAACCCTGTTGATTTATAATACCATTTCAGCTCAGTGCTGTCCACCTCATATACACCATATCCTCTTGGCGTACCGTCTTCGCAGATCGGCCCGGTCCACCATGCACCACAAACGGTCCCATGATTGTGTTCATAAATCCCGTTTGTAATCTTATTGACGTTATAGTGCGTATGACCAGACATGATGTGTACGTTTTTAAAGCCCGTCAGCAAAGCATACAAAGCGCTGTTGTTTTTAACAGCATTGTGAACCGGAATGTGCAGGTTAATGATCAGCAGCTGATCTTTTCCCACATGCCTCAGGTCCTTTTCCAGCCAGCTGAGCTGGTCTTCGGTGATATAGCCATCGTAAGTGCGCTCTACACCAAGGTACCTTACGTCATCCAAAACCACATAGTGCGCTTTACCCCGGTTAAAAGAATAATAGGTCGGGCCATAGGTGGCTTTAAAAGTTTTGTCAGAAGTCTCATCACCACCTTGCCTGTAATCCATATCATGATTACCCAAAGCCTGGAAAAAAGGTATGCCCATTTTTGCTACTGCTTCGTTGTAATCGGGAAACAGGGCATGGTTGTCCCACACGATGTCACCAACGCAGATGCCATGTACCAAAGCTTTGGGTCCCAGCGTCCGGACCAGCTCCTGTACATCGGGAACCGCAGTGTCCATCATCTGTTTTACATCTTTTTTGTTTTTGACCTGCGGGTCTGCCCATATGATAAAATGGTGCTTGCTGTCGTCTTTTTTCAGCCGGGTAAGGGCAAAATCATATTGGTTGCGGCTGCCCAGTGTTTCATATTGACGGGTGATGTTATAGTCGGTCTTAAATTCATAACCGGCCGGTGTACTCATAAATATATTGGTAGCTTTCGCATCCGGAGTAATGGTATAGTTTCCTTTTGCATCAGTAACGACAACCGAATACCCATCAGAAATCACTACGTTTGACACCCCTCTTTTACCATCTGTTACACTGCCTTTTATAGTATCGTTTCTCTTCAGACCTGAGAAAGCGTTGCTTTGCAGACTAATAAATGCACCTCCGGTAATGAGACCGGCTTTCTGTATGAAAGATCTTCTGTTCATTGCAATTGTGATTTCAATATTATAGTGCGTTTATTTATTTGGGACTCAAAGGCTGGTAGCTGAACCAGCCTTTGAGTTATTCTGTATTATACTAGTTTTCTAACAGCGTGATATTCGTGCCTGTTTCCAGCTCTGACACCGGCATGGTAAGTGACATGGTTACATTAGACAGTGTTCTTCCTATCCTCCATCTGCCGGATTTAGCATCATACACACCGCCCAGACGCACAAAACTACCTCCCGTTGGATTGGCCTGAGTGATTTGAAAACCTAATCTATTTGTATTACTGCCAGCACCGTAAAAAAGTTGTGATGACCTTGAAGATGGATTAATTGTACTATAATAATCCGTATTTGTAATCCTATAGCCTACCTCAGGTGGCCCCGCAGCATAAACATTTCCCGAATTGGCATTAGATCCCCCATACATCATTACGTCCATTGGAATTGAGTTTGCGGTAACGCCAGTTCCCTCAAAAACAGCTATACCCGCAATGTTGCCGCTATTTGCCAATAGATTGGCTGTTCCTGTTCCGAAATCGGCACCTGCATTACTGGTATAATTAACCGAGGCTATCCATTTGGCAGCAACCATACTTGTTGAATTAGATCCCCATATCAATTTATTAGATCCTCCCACATAGAAAAATTCTCCTTTTCTTACTGTTCCTGACGTTAAATTAATCTTATATGTTCTTACTCCACCGATAGCCCAGCCATTTGCCGGAGCTAAGTTCGCAGAACCAGCATTATTGGTCGTGACTACAGAGAAAGGTGTTGCAGAGAAATCTATATCCTTGGTTGCCATGAATTGAATATATTCGTTTTGTGCTGTAGCTGAAGCATCTGTTCCCGGCGGATCAGGCAAGTAACCAGTAATGATTACCGGCGATGGCTTTATTAACGGTAATTCAAAAGCATCATCGGCAGTACGCATCCATAAATATGGCTGGGCCTGGTTGTTTTGGTACCTGAAATAAACTACGCCTGTAAAATTAGCACTAGGCGGCAGCTGATCACCTGCAAAAGCGGCGGAAGCTTCCGTATGCAATATAGCTTTTCCAAAACCATCATTGATCGTTTTATCGCCTGCAAAAGTCTCTCCTTGCGCAGGCTCGGGCTCAACTACCGTATTACTAATGGTAAGTAAAGTATTTTCGTAATTACCAGGTGCAGTCAATAGTTTACCCAGGTTTACCACAGGTATTTTAATCGTCTTGCCCGATGCCACTTTGTTTATTGCCGAGCCAGCTACTCCTGTAATCTGTAATACACCGTCAACGCGTTTTAAAACACCACCTTCTACTTTAATATGTACAGAATCACCCACCATATACTTGGATGCATCTGCCCCGATATTGAGAGCCATACCACGAATTGAGTCTATGCCATTACCTACTATCCTCGAATTTTGAAGAACCAGCAATCCCACAGGTGTATTGCCCGATGTAAAATCGGATATGACAACTCCTTTAATCGAGGTGGCACCTTTCATGACATCCGCTGTAAGCGTCAAATCTGCTTCTTTGTACGACTTCTTGAGGTCAAAATTGGAGATAAATGGACTTATCGTACCCGAGACATAGTCGCTATCTTTTTTACAGCTTAGCACTGTACTTACAGCAACAGCAGCTAAACATATATATTTTAATGTCTTTTTCATAATCATTACATATTATTAATTAAGGCTTTTGCCACCAAACTTGAGTACTTATTACATCCGGTCCCTGAGCTGCCACAGCATTTCTATAATTCGTTGGATTTGTTGATTGAGTAATCGTTGGATAAAATAACCTCGCAGGAATTACCCCTCCGTTAAGTAAACCAGGTCCTTTTGTTAAGAAAGGATAAGAAGTACGGCGGTATTCAAACCATTGTTGAAAATCGACAAGAAACAAAGCGTAGTACTTTTGCTGATGTATCAGCAGCATTTTGCTGATGGCACCGGCGTTTGCACTTTGTAAAGGGAAGGAATTGTCCCACTCGATATCAGCAGCACCCGTGTAAGCCGCCACTGCCGGATCGGAAGCTCCGCCGGTCATAACGTTAGGCAGCCAATAATTGATTGCATCAGCAACCCCCTTATAATAATAGGTCCCCGCATCACCACTGATCCATCCTTTAGCAGCTGCTTCTGCCAAAATAAAATCAACCTCAGCACAGTTCATGATGATACCGGTATACCTGTCCGTTTGCAGATTAATTGCAACGTTATCGCTTGAAGAATAAAACCGTGACTCTTTGGCTGGCTCATTACCCGGGTTATAACCGCTTGGCACACCGGCAAAGCCGCTGGCTCCCGGCCTGATCCCAAATCTATTGATTCCGCTCGCACCATATGATGGAAGAATACGGGGATCACCCCACACCACCAGGTTATTGATGAAAAATTCGCCTATAGCTGGTACGTAAAAATCATTAGCACGTACACTGGCCATATATGGAGATGTATATAGCGCTGTACTGACATTTGAACCCGTCCATAACAATTTAGCCGTATGCTGATTGTTTTCCATCACAGGATAATTGCCCGGGTTAGTATCAACCATTTCTTTTATTTTGGCAATGACAGTAGACGACACTTCAGATTTTCCCGAAACACGTAGCAATAATCTTAAATATAATGAATTACCCAACCGACGCCATTTAGCTACATCTCCATTATATATAGGATCGCTTGTTGCAACAATGGCAGTACCATCTTTAAGCAGATTGTTTGCCTGCTCCAGCTTATCGAACATCCCTAAATAGATGTCTCTTTGTTTGTCAAAAACTGGTTGCAAATTACCGTCCCGTCCGTCATTAGCTTCTGAATATGGCACATCACCATAGGTGTCAGTCAGCAACGAATATACCCAGGACTGAAGAATAAGCGAGATGCCCTGATATGATTTATTTAATTTTTCAGGCTCACTGGCTATGGTATGCATATCTGCGATATTAGTCAGGTTCACATACCAGCTATTCCAGGTATTATCAGCCGCATTGCGTCTGATATCATATCTGAAGGTCTTACCCTCTGCATCACCCAGGTCTACAGTTACTTGCATCAGTTCATTATTAAAGTTACGGTTACGCAACATATTGGTTGACATCAGATTTACCAATGTAGGGGCCATCAACTGGTGCGCTTCAACTGTACTTTTACCCAGCGGATCTGTATTCACTTCATTAAAATCTTTTGTACAAGAAGTTGTAAAGCCGAATCCTGCTAAAAGTATATATGCAATCGTATTTTTATTCCTTTTCATTTCTATAATAATTAAATGCCCATCACTAAACGTATGCCATAAGTTCGGGTAGAAGGCAACTGCCCGGTCTCAAAACCCTGCTGGATATCAGACCCCGCCAAAGTTCCAAACTCAGGATCAAATGCCGGCCAGGGCGACCATATAAATAAATTACGTCCGTAAACTCCTAATGTTAATTTACTAATGCCTATCCCTTGTAACAATCTCTTACTAAAAGCATAAGTAAGGTTAGCTTCTCTGAATTTAAGATAGTCGGTACTGAAAATACTTCCCTCTGCCTGATTATAATATAAAGAGTTATAATAACCTTCAACATCGGTAGCTATTACATCATTTGGACGATACGTACCGTTACCGTTATCTACCACTCCATTGCCGATAATACCATTGTACCTGCCCGGCAGAGTTACCGCTGATTTACCGAGCGATGCCATTCTGGCAAAAGTAAACGAGTGCCCTACTGCACCAAGCTGGGCGTCAAATAAGGCATTCATGCTCAATTGCTTATAGGTAAAACCCGTACCGAAGCTGAATCTAAATTTAGGGAGGGTGTTTCCCAAGTACTGAATATCAGCATTAGATTTGGCAACTCCTGTATTGCTGTCGAAAATGATCTGTCCATCAGGAGAACGTAAAAACCCCGTTCCATACAAATCTCCCATACTTCCGCCTACCATAGCTACGATCTGTCCGGAGTTACCAAATCCACCGGTACGCAATACGACTGAACTGTCAGCCAGTTCCTTTATTTTATTACGGTTGGCCGTGAATGTACCGTTCAGTGTCCAGGTAAAGTTCTTTGACTTTACAGGGGTACCGTTCACGGCTAATTCAACGCCCTTATTATCTACGCGACCCACATTAAAAACCCCAACATTATATCCGGTTGATCTGTCAATGATACGGCTAAGTATTTGATTCTTTGTATTGCCTGCATATACAGCCAAATCAAAGTTTAAACGGCTTTTAAATAATTTCACATCTAAACCCAATTCAACCGTTGTGGTAATTAAAGGCTTCAGGTCCGGATTCGGCAAGACATTGGGGTTGGTCATTGCACTATCAGGATACACCCCATTTGCGGCAGGCAAATAGTTATAGGCAGTACGATAAGGAGTGGTGCTACCACTACCTACCTGTGCAAGCGATGCTCTGAATTTTGCAAAGCTAACAGCGCTCGGAAGCTTCCAGTAATCTGAGGCTACAAAAGCCAAACTCGCCGATGGATAGAAGAAACCAACATTATCTTTCCTGGTTAAAGTAGCCAGGGTACTATTCCAATCCTGACGGGCTGTTAAATCTAAAAATAGATAATCTTTATAAGAAAACGATGTTGCTGCATAAAAACTGTTTATCCTGAAACGTGCTGTATCCGGAACATAAACCAACTTATTAATGGCATTATCCAAATTATAAACACCGGGAACCTTAAGCCCGTCAGCGCGCCTTTCCAGTCTATCATATTCGTTACGCATTTGACTGCCCCCAACGCTTGCCGCCATGTGAAAGTCTTTATTGAACTTCTTCTCATATTTCAGCATAAAGTCAGCGTTGATTTCATAAGAACTAATATCTGCTGTGCGGAATGAGCCTTGAGCAAAGGTTCCGCCCGAAGAAGTATCCCATGGGCGCTTGGTTTCACGGATATCTTTATTGTAATCAGCAGAAGCACGTAACATCAAACTTAATTCGTTTGTGAACTTATAGTTAGCTTGTAAGTTACCCAACCAACCGTTACGTCTTTGAGCATTCAAATACTGCTCAGATATTGCATAAGGACCTTCTGGAAAAGATGTAGTCAGGTTCACAAACTGGCGGTCTACCATGCCCGGTGCCCAATAATCCCTATACCAATCGGTATTGATATTTGGTTGTGCAAATATAAACCAGTACATTAAAGATTGATTACCGTACCCAGTTGTTGGTAAATTATCGCTATACCTGTTGCTATATTGGGCTTTTAAATTTATACTTAATTTTTTGGTCAGACTGGCATTGGCATTCAACGAAACATTTGTTCTGTCCAGACCTGTATTTGGCACAATCCATTCATTCTCGCCATGATTTGCCGACAAACGTAATCCGACGTTTTTGTAAGTGCCGTCTAAAGCCACAGAATTAGTTGACTCGAAACCCGTGACGAAAAATGCATCCACCGGATCTCCGTAACCCACCCAGGGTGTTTTGTTAACGCCTCTTGCCTTAGTAGCAGGATCGTACTGATAAAACATATAACCATCTGAGAATGCCGGACCATAAGCAGTACTCACAGCTCCTGTTCCAAACTGATAACTGGTAGTACCATCTGCACCTAGTCCGTATTCATTCTGTCTTTCCGGACCACGGTTAACTTCTTCCCAGGCACTGTTAGAGGTAAAAGTAATGCCCAGCTTCTTTCTGTTTTTACTAGCAGATTTTGTGGTGATTATTATTGCACCATTAGCTCCCCTTTGGCCGTAAAGAGCAGCGGCGGCTGGCCCTTTCAACACGGTAACACTCTCTATGTCATCAGAATTTAAGTCGTTTAAACCACTGCCAAAATCTACTGGCATGATATCGCCTGATGTTCCATAAACTCCTCCGCCCGTAGCTGCAGTTCGCCTGGAGCTACTGCTTGCCACTACCCCATCTATTACGATCAACGCCTCATTATCACCAGTAAGATTATTCTCACCTCTTAGAATGATTTTGTTCGAAGCTGCCGGCCCGCTATTACGTACTAGGTTTAAACCCGCAACTTTGCCGGAAAGTGCATCCGTCCAGTTGGAAGCAACTGCATTAGTCAACTGCGTACTGTCAACCTTAGTTATCGCATAACCCAGCGATTTCTCTTCACGCCTTATACCTAAAGCCGTTACGACTACTTCATTCAATTCATTATTTGCAGCGTTTAGCCTGATGTTTACATTACCTTGATTGTCTGCGGCCATGTGCTTTACAACTTTATAACCCACCATATTAAAGGACAGTTCCGTTCCTTTCTCTGCGATAACCGTAAAGTTTCCATCAGCATTGGTAACGCCCAATACTTTGCGCTGATTGTCTGTAATGGTAACTCCGGGCAAAGGCTGATTGTCAGCAGCATCTCTTACCGTTCCCTTTACTGTAACCCTCTCCTGAAACGCAACATTACCCATGGCTACAACCGGCGCGGCCTCAAGTAATTGGGGCGACTGCGTAAAGGCTAACGCACATGCAAAAAACACGTACCTGGAGACTCTCTTCGCCCGCATGTGATTGGTAAAATTTTCTCTCATCATACTATTTATTTATTTGGTTTTTTTGGTTCCTTCGCATTGCGGCATTTCGTTTCATTTCGTTTTTTATTTTTCCGCAAATATCTAATTTGTAGTATTAAGCTATTGTTATGTCTCCGTTAAATTGGTCTTCTCTGAATAATGGCCGATCTCATCACCATCACTTAACAACAGGTATTGTTTGACCAAACTTGTAAAAGTGCCGATCTGCGCATCAATCCACTGATCATCCTGACCCAGCTCGCCTGCCATTATAGCTGCAACTGCCGGCACCATTTTTAAGGCAGCCCTTGCATCAAGAAAGAGCAGGCGCATTCTCCTGGAGATCACATCCTCAACAGTCCGCGCCATTTCATTTCTCACCATCCAGACCACCTCAGCCTTCACATAACCATATTCAGGGTGGACCCTGGCGTCCAATCCAAATTCCGATTCCATCAGTTCTTTCACACCGGCAGCATCGGACCCATACAAAGCCAGGGACCCCGTTTGCATTTCCGGCATATATCCATGGATTTTAACATCCGCAGTGACACATTTTTCCTTTTTCAGTTTACCCAGCGCTATGGCCTGATCAACCACATCCATAGCCATTTTCCTGTAGGTAGTCCATTTACCGCCTATTATGGTAATTAAGCCGGACTGGCTGACGATCAGCTTATGGCTTCTTGAGATTTCCTTAGTGCTGTTGGTATTTTTTTGCGGAGCAGCGAGTGGCCTTAAACCGGCAAAGGCCGAAAGCACATCCGCCCGCGCTGGTTTTTTGGCCAGATAATTCCCTGCAGTCTCCAATATAAATTCGATCTCGTTTTCCAGTGGCCGGGGCTCCAGACTATGTTCATCCAAAGGCGTATCAGTAGTTCCTACCAGTACTTTTCCATGCCATGGAACTGCAAACAGCACCCGTCCATCTGAAGTCTTTGGAATCATCAGCGCACTGTCACCCCGCAGGAATGATTGATCGAGTACAATATGAGCACCCTGGCTTGGCCTTACAATTGGCCTGCTCGCAGGAGTATCCATTTTCAATATATCATCAACAAATACGCCGGTCGCATTTACAATGACTTTTGCCTGTAGCTGATAGCCTTTGCCGCTTTCCATATCAACGGCACTCAGCCCGTCAACTTCTCCGTTATTCTTGGTAAGACCGGTCACTTTCATATAATTTAACAGGACGCCATCATATTCTGACGCAGTTTGCGCAAGATTCAAAGCAAGGCGCGCATCATCAAACTGCCCGTCACTATAACTTACCCCGCCCATCAGGCTTCCCCGTTTCAGGCCCGGTATTGCGCTGAGAACCTTATCCGCAGAAAGCAGGGACGAACCCTTAAAGCCACTTTTACCGGCCAGCAGATCATAAAGCTTCAGGCCGATTAAATATTTAATTTTTGAAAACCAAGAGTAGCAGGGAATTATAAATTCCTGGTCTTTTACCAGGTGCGGTGCATTTTTCAGCAACAAACCACGTTCATGAAGGGCTTCGTAAACCAATGCGACATCGCCCTGGGCCAGGTACCTCACACCGCCGTGTACCAGTTTCGTGCTTCTGCTTGAAGTACCTTTAGCAAAGTCGGATTGCTCCAGGAGAAGCGTCTTGTATCCGCGTGAAGCGGCGTCTACCGCAGTACCTAAACCCGTAGCGCCGCCGCCGATAATGATGATGTCCCAATTCGCCTGTTCCTCTATTCTCGTTATAAATATGTCCCTGTCAAATATCATTTCGTTTGTTTTCAATACAACCCATATGCAATTTCATAAACTTTCGTTTACAATCAAATAAACAACAAAACGAAACTAAACATAATTTTTATATAATGAAAACAAAATATTTAATAATTTTACAGCAGGCAATTTTGGCCTTAAACCTACTCCCTTCTTTAAAATATTTACTATATTACTACCTGCAAATATTTAAGCTAAATGATTAGTATAGCCGAAAGACATCAATATATTTTAAATAAGATCCAGGCAAACGGGTCCCTGGACGTTCAGGGCTTATGTAAAGAATTAGATGTTTCATCTGTTACAATCCGTAAGGATCTGAAACTTCTCGAAGACAAAAACCTGCTTTACAGAACACACGGTGGCGCAACCCTCAATAATCCTTATACCGTCGACCGCCCTGTGAATGAAAAAGAACACCTTCAGTCCGACGAAAAAATGAGGATCGGAGCTTTAGGAGCAGAACTGATAGAAGACAACGATTCAGTCATTATTGCGTCAGGAACTACTGTTCTTGCGCTGGCCAGATGTATCAGACCCAAAGGAAACCTGACGGTGATTACCTCTGCACTCAATGTCGCGCTCGAACTCGTGCACAATAGCGCTATCGAAGTGATACAGCTTGGAGGGTTGCTGAGACGAAGCTCTTCCTCAGTTACAGGCCCCTATTCGGACAATGTGCTGAGCAATGTCTTTTGCAGCAAGCTTTTTCTGGGAGTAGACGGAATTGACCTCGAATTTGGGCTAACCACAACAAATGCATTTGAAGCACACCTAAACAGACAAATGATCGCTTCTTCGCAAAAGATAATTGTGCTTGCCGATTCTACGAAGTTTGGCAAACGGGGTTTTGGCAAAATCTGTGGCATTGAGGAAGTTGACCATATCATCACTGACGAGGGCGTATCTGATCATACCATTTAAACACTGGAAGGTCTCGGGATTAAAATTGCTATAATTTAAGGTGCGCCTTTTACCATCGCCACTCACCGGCAATTTTTAATGGAACTTCCAGGTTGTTTTCCTGCAGGAAGGTTTTTAACATGGCTTCATTTTGCCGGCTAGCCGGAAGCGATGGAGTGGCTGCTAAAGCGTAAGCCAGCATCGCGCCGTATCTGACCGTATTCTTTAAACCCTGTTCATCAACCAGCTTAAAAACATCACCATCGGAATGATAGTATGGGGCCGAATTGTTCGGAAGCTGCCCACCGGTTCCCCCGCCTATCGGGATACCCTGAAGCATGAACGGCTGGTGGTCACTATGCATCCATGCGC
>NZ_DATHGC010000367.1:0-13610 GCF_035317785.1 Pedobacter sp.
ATTGTTGAATATGTCAAGGGAAAGCCAGAATACAATATGCCACAAGGCTTTTATAAATGAGAAGTCATTAGAACTGAAGTTCGATTATTCGTTCGGATTTGTACCCAAACCAAGTATTTCTATAACTTCACATTCAGCCACACGCCGCGATCCTTCCATAAAATAGCCTTTCAAGCCTAGTTCAATTTTATCCAGATGGTACACGCGGTTTTCTGCCGCAATTACCCACATCTGCGCAATTCCTGCTGAAGGTACTGGATTCTCATCATCCAAAATCACCTGTCCGTTTTCATCTTCAAACTCCGGCCAAATCATAAAAAGCAGATTTGTTCCGTTATGCTCAGGGTGGTCATACCAAAAATCGGAGCGGTAACCCTGATGCGGAATAGATTTCCTTCCTCCTTCCTGGAAGGTATAGAATCGATAACGGACTTTAAAATCAGCTGGATGTCCGAGTCTTTTTTCGTAGGATTTATGCATAGTAAATTCTAAATCTAATCACATCTGTTTTCTAAGATCCATATTCAACTCATACTGCTCTTCAATTGAAATGGCTTTTCTTTTGCACTTATTAATATCTTGTCCCTCACTGGTCCAAAGAAAAGGGAAAAAATTAAAAACTTCATCACCGCCCAATTTCGACACTTCTGTTTTCCAATCTTTCCATCTCAGTCCATCGTAGAATTTATCCAGATCACCATTGAAGCAGAAATCAAGGAATTCAGAATAGCTGCGGTCCAATGGTTCATAATTGAGATTATCAGGTGAAAAATAATATACCTTCCCAAGATCAGAACCTAATCCACCGCCGTTTAGAATAAAAAATCCACCAACAGCATCATCTGCAATCAATAAGTAATCTTTTGACTTGTTCTTGTTCCAACCGGGCAGTGATCTGGATAGCTTATCATTTCCAGATCCAAGTATCCTGATCCATCCGTTATCGATTAGCAGCCCTCCGGAATGGTAAACTATTGCACCCATTGGAGATCGGGTCGTTACCTGCACCTGCAAGAGGGCATCTTTTGCTTTTGTCGTATTAACTGACAAGATCTCTGCCTTATTCTTGGCCGATTTAACCCAATCAAGTACGATTGGCCAGCCCGAGTCTTCTTTGTTAATCAGTTTATCAAGTGGCTGCATTTTGTTTTGCGCATATGTATAGTTATTGCTGAGGATGATCAAGATGACAATAATCCAATGTCCAGCAAATAGCGATTTCATGAGAAGGTTAATTGTTGTACTACGAATATAGTAAACCTACCTTTTTTGTTTATAGTGTTTTTTGATTTCGAGAGCAAATTCATACCCGAATTTAATTAATTATTTTAAATTGAGAATTTAAAGGGTGTAGAATGAGCGATGCAAGCAATATATTTCTATATTTAATTCATCCAATTTTTGTAAAAACATCGACGAAATGGTTCTCTCATTAAATAAACAGAAAGAAAAAGAATGGAAAATTATCATTAAGGAGCAAGCTAAGCTCAATGGATGGAAATTCAATGGATGGTTTGCATACAAGGCGATAGAGAACTTCTTTTACGAAATCACATTTTATACGTCAGCGTATAACAACTCCATTAACGGATCTGTTGGATTTAAACCGTTGATAATTGATGAAAGATTTTGGGAAATTGTCGATTTAAATGATAACAAAAGAATGCCATTAAGTTTTAGAGCAAACGGGGCATTTGTTATAAGTTCAAAAAATGTTTATGATTACAATATTACGGTTATTCCAGAAACACTAAAAGCTGATGTTAACATATTACTGAATAAGATAAATCAGAAAGTTGCTGAGCTTTCTTCAGAAATCACAGATATTGAAAAGTTTATAAATTATATCGAACAGCATCCTAGTAAAAAAAGTAAGTGGTCCGATATTGACTTGCTTATCATGTCTTTTATAGTTCAAAAAAAATATAACAAAGCACTTTCCTTAGTAAACGTCGCAAAGAAAAATAGAGGTATGTGTAGCTGGGATTTTGATGACAAGGACTTTTATGACTTAGCTATAGAATATTGTCAGGAAAAACGCTCCGTTGCAAATCCATAAAAGAAAAACCGTATGTCCTTTAAACTTACCAATCCCCCCAAACGACGAAAGAAGTAAAGAACTTTGGCTACAGCATAGCGCAGGGTTTATCATTTTCCAAGATATGAGGAATTATGCTATCGATAGAATTCCATTGGATACAAATGAAGAAATAAAACAAAAAATCATTAGTGGAATAGACGACTCAATATATGGTCTAATGATGATTATGGATGGCGTTACCGGTTCTCTCGAAAATGATAATTATTCTGTTCGACTAGAAAGCAAAATTTTATTAGAGAAAAATAACGAGGTAATTATGGAGATAAATACGCTAAATGGCGATGGGATGTGTATGGGATTTCACGGCTGGAAAGATGGAGATTTTGGCGAAGATGAAATATGCAGTAGTTCTAATAACTTTACTTAGTTTTTTTATTTTTCAAGAAAGCTTCGAACCTCTAAACACCAAGAATGCTTACTGAACTTTTTGCAGCGGGCGTACCCTCATAAAAATAACAAACTATAGTGATTTGGACAGGCTTCGTTAGCTTGCGTTCCCCGATACTAAAAGTCATATTCGCTTTCATTTTCTTTAATACAGCTCTGTTAACGCCCCGTTCTGAAACTTTTTAAGAACCTTGATCCCCGCCATAGATAAATCTGCATTGACCTCTATCTGGAATACGGCAAAATTGGATTTGTTTTTATAACCTCTTATAGACTCCAGAGCTGAATTTGATACATCCAAACCTTGGGGATTGGGGTCGATATTATGGTCTCTTAAATATTCAAGGGCTTCTTGTTTTAACTCAATATATTCCCTGTAATTTTTAAGATGCCTTGTATCATAGGGCGGAATGAACTTTCGGTCGGTCTGTAAACTGCCCGAACACAGATCAAAGCTCAGCATGCCCTCCCGTATAGAAGCAAATATCAACCAGGTTGTATTCGCCTTTGGAAGAAAACTGCAGGAGCTCTTCATGACGCTCCGGATCTTGATTTTTTTGAGGCGCTCACCTTTATAAAGAGTGATGAGTTCAATCTCTGCATCATGATATTCCTCGTTTGAAGGATCCTGAGTCACTTTGAGAATCTTAGCTTTGGCGACAAACTGAGACTGCTGATAGTAATCTGTCAGAGGCGCGTTGCTACAGCGACAGGCGTATGCCTCCGCTGAGATCATTAACATGGCTAAAAGCACTAATAATTTACCCATAGTGCGCTAAAGATTGCCAGTATTTGTCTTTATAAATTTCATAAGTAATATCAAAGGTATGTTTATATTTTTGCTTAATCTGGTCAGCAATTTTAGAACAGTTTCTGAATTCATTGCAAGCAATATATATGCTTCTCACGTCTTCCGAAGTTTCTCTGCCGGGATAAAGGTATCCTTTGTGGTCTTTTAGCGCCAACAGCAGTTCGTCTTCAATAGAATTGAGGGCTTTAAAGGTTTCAGTATCTGGTAGCCCATCATTTTGAGAACCGTCGAAAAAAACTTCCATTTTCAACATCCAGGGATGTGATGCTTTATTCTCCCATTTCAGAAGCCCCATGTCTATTGCGGCAAGTATAGGTTTACCATTCTTCTTATGGCCTTCCATTAAGGAAAATTCCTCCTCCTGAGTTTTAACTATAGCACTATCATATTTTTCAACAAACTCTTTTTCTCTCCAGTTGAGGAATGCTTTTAGTTTTTCGACAGGTATGAGTTCTTGTGTTGCTTCTGATTTCTGTATGATCAGGAGGTTGTCAATGCTTGTGGCAAATTTGAGCTCACCAAGATAGGTGTCAAGAAAGATAAATATGCCGTTGGCGATTGTTTCCCGGTTTTCATTGTTAAGATCATCATGAGTGATTACGATTTCTATTTCGTCTGGATGATCTGCTCGCTCTTCTGCGTAAAAACTTAATGTATCTGTACTAAAGCGGTAACCTCCCATCTTTATGCTTGCAGCAGAGTCTTTTGTTTCAGGCTTGTGTGCCGTAAATTTCCAGCCTGGAATGTCTGGAGCGCAGGCGACAATTTCTTCTATAAAGACAAAGTTTTTGACAGTGCCATCTGCAGTTAATATAAGTTCAACTGTGTTCTCATCCAACATACCTGTAAGATAAAAGTAACCCTCTCTGAGCTCAGCTAATTTTGGGCTCAACCTGCTAAAGAATTCTTTTTCTATATTGCCCTGTGTTTTCACAACAATGTAGAACCGTTTAGTGTTGTTGCTAAACCATCTCCAAAATTCATCATTTGAACCTATGGTGGCTTCCTTCGTGCCGAAAATCTTATTTAAGAATCCCATTATCTGCGTTAATTTTCAAGCAAAATAATCAAAACTTGGATTTTTCCATCATCGCGAGAATGAAATTAATAACCTGATTGCCCATGCAAGCACCGCTGCTATAACTAGGTCATATGACTGGGAAGCAATAACCCCAATGATACGATCAATTATGAACTGGACATCAGATCAACAACTGATAACGGCGACCTGGTCATTACTGAAGCAGAGTTAAGTGCTAAGTTTAAATAAATAGCACAGGTTGATCACTAAGAATACCTACAGACCGGGCCTTTTTTTACTTGTACAACTTGTTGAATGCCTCAGCTATTCCTGCTTTGAATGCGGGATTAAATACCTCTTTTGCTACATCTCCTTTTTGTATATCAAAGATCAAAGGTATCACATCATCTTCTTCCCCGAACTTTTGATCTCCGTTGGAGTCGGTTGTTGCCTGGATGAGGATGGTCAGTGTACTGCCGGTTTTAAAATTGTTCACATCCATATTCTTTGGGGTGATTTGTTTGAATTGCTTCCCGGATAGGGTTGAAGTAAAAAGATAGGATGGATCTTTATGGTCAAGCTGCCCATCGAGGTTATAATCGTTCACAGTGACATTGTATATGATCATGTCCTTCAGTTTCTGAAAGGAATTGATCCGTATGGGCGTTGGGAAATTCAGCAAGTTTGAAACCCCTGTTTTTGTGTCGTGAAAGGCGATGTTCCAGTATGGGCCTTCACTTTCTCTTGAAGAGTAGCTTTTTAGTCCTTCGTCGTCCTTTCCTGAAGTGCTTAGTGTCAACGGATACATTACAGAAGTCGTACTGTCTAAAGGAATTGCTTCACCGAATTTGGAAGCCAGTGTTTTATTTTTTTCTGCCTTATTTTTTGCGCTTTTATCTTGTACCGGAATGCCATCATTGTCGGAATTGGTGCAGGAAATGATTAGCACGGGGATGGTTCCCAGTAAGATACCGATTGATGAAATTTTTCTTAGTGTTGCCATGGGCTGAAGGGTTAATTTTAGTTAAGACACTGTGATAGACCCGACGTTACAAAATTTAGTTTAGCTAACTCTATATTGTCCACCCTTAAGTAATAGTCTCCCAAATTTTTATAGGCATGTGCATTTTCCGGATTGAGCACTATACTTTTTTCTAAGAGCATTTTACCATCTTCAAGTTGATTTGTAGGCTGCAAGGATTTCGGTTCTGAGTATATTAATTTATGTATCTTCAAATCGCTTTTGGTAAAAATACTTCTGGTGGGATTCCCAAGAATATTCTTAATGCTCTAGCCATTTTTAATGTTACTTCTCTCTTGCCAGATAAAATAAGGGATATCCGGCCTGCGTGCGAAAGTTAATAGAAACTATTAATCTGTAGTCATTTCCTTTAATGTTAAAAATTATTCGATGGTTTGCTATCAAGCTGGCGTTCCCATAAACCTGTTTTAATTCGTTAAAGTTTACAAAGTTCGCACTGCTAAACTCTTTGAACACCTTCATCCTCCCCTTGTCCTCCCTTAACCTCACAAGCACATCACACCCGTATCCCATCCGACCCTCACTCGGGGTTGATGCGGTCCCGAGCCTGTCAACCCCGACTGGGATTCGGGTCGGATACTAGCCTGAGGCAGGGCAAAGATTTATTTACATTTTAGATTACTAAAAATATTAGTAATTTTGTCTTGCCTAAATAAAGATCACTATGTCAAGACCCAACAACAACCGCTACCGGTCTGAAATCCTGTATGTATTTGTTCCGTCACTATTTGGTCCTCTGGCACCTCCTGTCAAGTCAGATTGTTAGTCCAGATCATACACTATTGTCTGGCCGGCTCATAAAAGGTTGCCAAAGGCTTCTCCTTGCCGGTTTAGGGATCGGGGCACTATTATTGGATGGTGATGTAAAAACATATGGTTTCTATCAAGAATGTACAGCCACTAAGTCCCGTAAGTTTATTCGATCTGTTGAAAACAGAATTCCCTGCTTATGTCAATGAACAGATCGGCAGTAATCTGGCAGTTGAATTTGCCCACGTATCTGATATTGTAAACATCAGCTTTCCGGAAGTGATGGAAGTCAATGCTTATACGATCACAGTTGGTGAGAATAGCATGGGAATTACTGACCACACAACGGAAGGGACTTACAATACTGAATTGCTGGAACAGCACCTGTTGGAATTTCTGACAATTAAGGCTGGATAGTCTTATGAGAGTCGCTGTTTTCAGTACCTTTTCGTACGATCAGGAATTTTTAGATCAATACAATACCGGCCATGAGCTCCTGTATTTCCCGCAGCCACTGACCTCACAGAATGTAATTTTAACAAAGGGATTTGAAGCCCTTTGTTTGTTTGTGAATGACAAAGCCGACCGGGAGGTGCTGGTGGCTTTAAAAGCAAATGGAGTGCGGCTTATTCTTTTGCGATGCGCCGGTTTTAACAATGTAGATGTGGAGGCTGCTGCGGAAATGGGCATTAAAATTTTACGGGTACCTGCTTATTCTCCCGAAGCGGTAGCTGAACATGCGATTGCCATGATTTTGACATTAAACCGTAAGACGCATAAGGCTTACAACAGGATTCGGGAGGGAAACTTCTCCCTTGAAAAATTGATGGGCTTTAATTTGCACGGGTGTAAAGTCGGCTTGATCGGTACGGGAAATATCGGTAAGGCATTTTATAAAATTATGAAAGGCTTTGGCTGCGAGATTTTAGCCTATGATCCTTTCCCGGATCAGGTACTCACTCAGCAAGGTTTAATTTATGGTTCGCTGGAAGATGTGCTGCGTGACGCAGAAATAGTGTCTTTACATTGCCCGCTGTTGCCTGAAACCAGCCACATGATCAATAGAGAAACCTTGAAGCTCTTCAGGCGCGGGGCGATGCTGATCAATACCAGCAGAGGAGGTCTGATAGCAACTGCGGATGTAATCGCGGCGCTGAAGTCAGGCCGCTTGGGTTATCTGGGACTGGATGTCTATGAGCAGGAGTCTGAATTGTTCTTTCATGACCTTTCCGGTGATGTCTTACAGGATGATTTGATTGCCAGGTTAATCTCTTTTCCAAATGTACTGATCACTTCCCACCAGGGTTTCTTTACCCGTGAGGCAATGCAGCAAATTGCGGAGACTACGTTTTCAAATGCAGATGCGTTTATACTTGGATCTGTGTTGCATAATGAGGTGAAACCCTAATGTTTTTAAGCCTGCTTCCGCTTTCCCTGCTTTATATCTGGGATATCTATTTGTAAGAATGTCATTAAAAAAAAATGATCTCCAGGTAGGTATTGGCTTTCCATGTGCTTGGTTAAGGATTTGTCTCGCCCTTGAAATTAAATTTTGCGTGAACAATATGGGCTCGGGAGTGTTATATATCCGAGCGTTAATTTAGATAAAGAAAAGCGGGAATGGTCGGACGGACTTTCCCGCTTTCTTTTTCTGAAGTTATTTGATATTCCATTGCCAGGTTATTTTCTAAATACTATTTTTTCTTGGAGCTATGGGTACCCGAAATCTGGATGCGATTGTAGAACTGTGTTCATCTTTCATAGCCTGGATTGCCGGAAGAACTAGTTTTAATTTACAATAGCTTAACAGTGGGTCGGGATTACTACTCGCTTAAGATGTCTTTTTAAAAAGGTCCTTTGGTACCGGATGAGATTTTAGGAATGTAATCGCATCTTCTTTTTTCTTTTTAAAGTAAAGAGTTCCTCGCAATGACGAAATAGGCTCCAACTCAATTGTGTCCGCACTGCGGACACAATTGGAAAAGTTCGATAAAATTGCCGGTACCAGTTCAATTGACGATAAGAGTAGCCACTTCCGAACTCCGGTTGTAATTGCTCCGAAAGTGTTTTAATAAGGAACTTCCCATAATCAGCGCGGTCTTTTCCCTCCTGTTCTTCCAGGAGTATTCTTTGACCGATGTGCCAATACATGAGCACCCGTTCGGTGTCTACGGAACGAATTGCATTTTCACGGGAAGTATTGATAATTGTTTTAATGTCTAAAAGGACAGCAGGATTTAACAGCATAGTGGCTTTTATAAATTTGTGGCGTATGCTATACTCATAACCATAAATTCCTCTGTGCCTGATAAGGGATTTAATATGGCCATTGGTGTGGGTGTATGTATCGTGATACAGGTTGCACTGAATGTGGTTGCAGGAATCGCCTGTTTGATAGTGGGAAAAAAGGATCCTGGCAGGTCTTTTCTAATATGCGCGGCAGCACTGGTGCCAATAGGTTTCTGTACCTGGCTCATCTTGCTCAGCATTTTTGGGTGAAGAGAACTTAGCTAGTGCCTGAATTCGTGGGTTTTCTTAGATTTGTTGCAAATGGATGCTGCTATGTCTGCTAATGAAGTTACTTTAAATACGGTACAGGCTTTTCTTGGAGCTATGGGTACGCGAAACCTGGATGCGATTGTAGAACTGTGTTCATCTTTCATAGCCTGGATTGCCGGAAGAACTAGTTTTAATTTACAATAGCTTAACAGTGGGTCGGGATTACTACTCGCTTAAGATGTCTTTTTAAAAAGGTCTTTTGGTACCGGATGAGATTTTAGGAATGTAATCGCATCTTCTTTTTTCTTTTTAAAGTAAAGGGATTCTGCATAGAAAGCCGCACGTTCCTCAAAGTTCATTTCTGAAAAATCCTTTTTAGATTTTGTTTTTGAGCTTTTCATATCCTGTTGTTTATAATGTAAAATTACTTATTTGTTTTCTTGCAACCAAAAAAGCCTCATAGTTTATCCCTTTTTCAAAAGGTCTCCATTGGTCTACATAATAGCCTTTTACCTCAAGTAATGTTGAAATTTCTTCCCAAAATTGGGTAATTCCCATTTGATAGAGTCTTGTTCTTGCAGGTGTGCTTCCCGTAGCCAAAATTTTCACATCGTCTTTTCCCTGAAGAAAGTCTATAGCCGTTTTAGCTACTGTAATTAATATTTTTCTGGCATCACTATTATTAGAGATCGCCAAATCATCGATTTCTCCCATTTCGTTGATGTCCCCAAATGCCAAATTAAATATAAGCTCGTCTCCTGGGATCTCCTGGTAAGCAATTACCTTTCTTATTTTGCCTCTTGGTCCTTCGCTGAAAAATTCATAAGATGAAATAATTTGCCCCTTTTTAACTACGTAGCTTTCTTTATTCATTAGCTATATCTGCTTTTTTGACTTCATAAATTAGTTGCGCCAAACATATGCAGATTTGGTGAATAAAAACATGTTTCCAAAACAAATTTATTGGATGCAAGTATTTGAATATCAAGTCAATATATTGATAAATTGTTCAGAATCTGACAGCATGTAAACCTGCTGGTGTTTGTGGCATATGCTATACTCATAACCATAAATTCCTCTGTGGCTGATAAGGGATTTAATATTGCCATTGGTGTGGGTGTATGTATCGTGATACAGGTTGCACTGAATATGGTCGCAGGAATCGCCTGTTTGATAATGGGAAAAAAGGATCCTGGCAGGTCTTTTCTAATATGCGCGGCAGCACTGGTGCCAATAGGTTTCTGTACCTGGCTCATCCTGCTCAGCATTTTTGGGTGAAGAGAACTTAGCTAGTGCCTGAATTCGCGGGTTTTCTTAGATTTGTTGCAAATGGATGCTGCTATGTCTACTAATGAAGTTACTTTAAATACAGTACAGGCTTTTCTTGGAGCTATGGGTACCCGAAATCTGGATGCAATTGTAGACCTGTTCTCTGAGCAGGTGGACTGGTTTATACCGGGTGATGAAACGCTTGCGCCATGGCTGGGTAAGCGTGAGGACAAAGAAGGGGTTAGGAATTTCTTTTCTCTGCTTTGGCCTGCGACTGAGCCATTATCTGCCCAGGTAGATCATCTGTTTGTGGATGGGGACAAAGCGGCAGTGATTGGAGAATTTTCTACACGAATGCTGGCAACGGGCAAAGTGGTAGATTCCTTGTTTCATATTCATCTGACGGTAGAAGGTGGGCTCATTACGCGCTATCGTTTATTGGAGGACAGCCTGGCGGTCTATCGTGCTCTGGTAGGATAATAATTGGTGATCGTCTTTCACAGCCTTGACTGCTGGAAGAACTAGTTTTAAGCAGTTGCTTTAAGTTTGCTTCGCTTTACGCTTGAAAATACATAGTTTATCCCGCATCTCATATGATGCTTAGATAAGCTATGAGTCAAACACAAAACACCCTCAATCCAATTGCATTGGATATAAAGCAAATGATTGACACCAGCAGGGAAAACGTAGCCATTGCTGTAAACAGTGAGATCACGCTGTTGTATTGGAAGATCGGGAAACGGATCAATGAAGAGATTCTAGGAAATGAACGGGCAGAGTATGGGAAACGGATAGTGATCTCTTTATCAAAGCAATTAACGGAAGATTATGGCAAAGGTTGGGGGAAAACACATTTGAATTATTGCATTCAATTCGCAGAGATTTTTCCTGATGAGCAAATTGTCCACGCACTGCGTGGACAATTAAGTTGGACACATTTAAGGACGATAATCACTGTTGATAACCCTCTAAAACGTGAGTTCTATATTGAGATGTGTAAGCTTGAAAGGTGGTCGTCCAGGCAATTGCAGGAACGCATACAATCTATGCTGTTTGAACGTACGGCAATTAGCAAGAAGCCGGATGAACTTATCGAGAAGGAGCTAAGAGAACTGAGGGAAGAAAATAAAGTTACACCTGATTTGGTTTTCAGAAGTCCATTGTTTTTAGATTTTTTAGGATTAAAAGATAAGTATAGTGAGAAAAATCTGGAAGATGCCGTACTGAGTGAGCTTGAATACTTTATTCTCGAACTTGGCCAGGGCTTTAGTTTTATAGAGCGGCAGAAAAGCATGGTTATTGATGGGGAAGATTTCAAGCTTGACCTGCTTTTTTACCATCGGAAATTGAGACGCCTGGTAGCAGTAGAATTAAAGTTGGGAAAGTTTAAAGCGGCTTATAAGGGTCAAATGGAGCTATATTTAAGGTGGCTTGAGAAATATGATATGCAGGAGAACGAAGAAATGCCTATTGGGCTTATTCTGTGTGCAGAAGGGAATAGAGAGCAGATCGAATTGCTGCAGCTCGATAAATCGGGGATAAAAATAGCTGAGTATTTAACTGCGTTGCCTTCACAGGAATTGCTGCAGCAGAAGTTGCATAAGGCAGTTGAAGTAGCGAGGAGTAAAATGGAAAATGAGGTTAGATGATTCATCCATCACCACCTCGTTTTTTGATAATGCCGAATACATACCCTACCAGTTTTTGTCCGGCCAGACCGAGAAAATGCCTGGCGTTTTCAATGGTGTAGGGGTTGGGAATATATCCCTCAGATTTCTGGCAATTGCAGGATTGTTGGCCTGTAAAGCCAGGTCCTGCGGGGTGATCGAATCAGCGGGTTTTAATCTTATCATTGGGTTCTTAAGCTTTGATAAGAGTAGCCAAAAAATGTATGTCAAAGGTAAATTTTGTTTGGGCACCTCCGGCTAATACATTGGCATATTGAATCCTGGGGTGATCATCTTGTAAGTGCAGCATTGTCGTCACTCACCAATAATAGGTAACAGAAAGTTTCACTAGTCCAATAAAAATACCATTAACTGGTGTAAATTTTATCTAAATTAATGCGGAAATTATCATCATGAAATTAACGTTCAATAGTGTTTACCAATCCATCACATCATTTGATCAGACCGAAATCAGCGATTTTGCAGTCATCACCGGGCTAAACGGCTCGGGCAAAACCCACCTGCTCAATGCCATTCACAATGGGCAGATCAGCGTAAGCGGCATTGACGTGTCGGAAATCATTTTTTACAATTACAATGATTTTACCATCCACAATGCCGATCCGGGACAGGACAAGCAAATCCAAGCCAAGCAGCATGCTTTCCAAACCAAGTCAAATTCCTTCAACCAGCGGCTCAATACCCAGCGTTCCCAGGCGCTGAATTCATTTCAACTGACCCTGCCCATAGGCGACATGACCTTTGGCGAATATTCCTTCCAGCACCAGCCGGATTTGGACGCCATGCTGGACTGGTCAGAGGCAGACTTCGAACTCTACCAGAAGCGTGCCGGTGCGGCTGGAGATACCTATACCGCTGAATTCATCCAATCGCTGAATCCGCATCAAACGCAGTTTTTCCAGAGCCTGGGTTTTGTTTCACCCCTAACCGACGTAAGAAATGTTTTGAAAAAAGTCAAAGCCTTCAAAATAGAAGCGGACGCCATGAATATGCTCCGGTCAAGTGGCTTTAACAAAGACCTCAGCAGCTGGAAGCCGGAGGAATTGACAGCGATCTTTCCTGAATTCAAGGCAGCAGCAGATAAGTATCACTTCCTTGAAACGCAGCACTCCCCTGAAGGCTTCCCGCTAATTGATGCCAACCTGATGACCTTCTTGCACCTGTTGCTTTCCATCGCCGGAGAAGGTGCGGTGATTACCCTGGAACGATGTTTAGCGCTGAAAAGTACCCTGCCTGAACTGGTTAGCAAGTTAGAAATGCACCTGGAGAAAAGCATGGACCAGCAGATTTTGAAAATCCTCCGCCAAATGACTGGTGGTATCCTGACCCCGATAGCCTCAGAAAGTGCTTTTCTCAACCTGCACGACATCAAACAGGCGGAAAAACAATACCAGATTCAAAAGAAGCAAAACGAATATGCGGGGTATCAGAAAAACTACCTGAAGCAAACGGCCCATCACCTTTCAGAGGCTGATTTCCTAAGGCAATATGGAGACTCCCCGGTCGACACGCTTAACCGGGTGCTGAACGAATACGACTGCAATGGTTATGAATTCAGGCAATCCGAGATCTATTACCAGTTTGGACAAGATGTTTATGCACAAAACATAGATGTCTTCCTGTTCAACAAAGCCGGAAATTACACCACCACGCTAGACGCCCTGTCTTCCGGGGAAAGAACCCTGCTGGCGCTCGCTTTCACCATATACAAGCTCAGGCAAAGGAAAGCGGTGGCTAGGCTGTTCCTGATGGATGAGGTGGATTCCGCCCTGCATCCCTCGATGTCAAAACGCTTATTGCATGTACTCCACCGGCTATTTCACCAGGAGATGGGCATCAACATCATCATCTCCACCCATTCGCCATCTACGGTCGCTTTCTCGCCACAAGACAGTACCTATGTGATGCGGCGTGAACAATCCCCAAGGCTGATCAGCGCAACTATTGATGCTGCGCTCAGTGAACTTACCGCAGGAGTGCCCTCTTTCAGCGTGAATTACGAAAACCGCAGGCAGGTTTTTGTAGAAAGCCCGAACGACGTC
>NZ_DATHGC010000368.1:0-4089 GCF_035317785.1 Pedobacter sp.
CTGGTGCCATGCCCGTTCTGTCCGGTCTGCTGGGATAAAACCATTACAGCTACCTCCTTCCCAAAAAAACCACCGATTCGCCAGGGATAATTGATCGGCGAAGCCGGACTGCTACCCGTAGTGCTTGATGAGATAACCGGATGCACCGTAACCAAATGACGATAAGGGTCGTTTTCTGTAATGAACTTTGCTGTCCGGATCGCCCAATCCACATCCCCCGGATTGTCGAGTCTGTACGCACCGTCAGGGTGGGTTTCATATTCATTGGAAATGGTCCACATAAAAATATTGCTGAAGGCCGAATACCTGGCAAGAAGATATTTCAGCCATTGCCTTTCCCGATCCGGTGTCCATTGCTTTGTATTTGTAAAAGGCAGCCTGTAAAAATTGAGCAGGATCAGTTCTGCATTCATTCCCTTGCCCTTCATCTGCAGCAGCAGCTGGTCCAGCCCCTTGAAGAAAACCGGATTGAACCTGTCCAGGTCGGGCTTATCGGCAGTCCCGCCCCATGGCCAGTAAGCATTGTCATGCGCACCGCGTGCATGGCTATGACAAACCTCCATTCTTATAAAATTGAAAGCTTCCCGGCGGCGCATATCCAGATAGGTATCGCGTAGCTTTGGTGTGACCGGGCTGTCATCATAAAGGCCATAGCTGGTGTCTCCCATCGGAAAAAAAGGAAGACCAGACCAGTAAGCGAAAGCATAAGGGTTTTCCGGATGAATACCTATGAAACCAGCAGAAGCTGCTTTTGTACAGATTAATTTTCCCCTCTGACTAAAACTAAAATGCACACCGCTCAGTTCATAAGACCATGTTCCGGTTTCATCAGGAGAAAACCTCAGTTTCCACTGACCGCCCCCATCATAGAAACCGTCAATGAGGACCACTTTACCGGAAGGCGCAGTAAACCTGCCCTTCAGGCCGGCATCCATAAAAGGATTCCCGGCATCTGTTTCAACATTAACCAGAAACTCATGAAAATCATACTTCCTGATTCGGACAGCATCTTCTTTTAAAGCACCCTTCGCAAACAAAACGCTCATAAACAATAAGGCCAGTGCTAAAGTTTTCATAAGAATGACATGCTCCTCATCCAGTAAACGCAGCGGCCAAACCACTCCTCAAAAGACGGCGCCGTAAGAAAGCCATGTTCGCCTTTGGCATAAATGTGCAGTCCTGCCGGAACATCCTTGCTTTTAAGCGCCAGGTAAAACTCCAGGCTGTTGGCCACAGGCACGACCTGATCGGCATCTGAATGGACCAGGAAAGCAGGCGGGGTTTCCTTGCTCACCTGCAGTTCAGAAGAAAAATAACTGATCTTATCCTGTGATGGACCTGGACCAAGGTAATTGTCCCTTGAACCCTTATGCCCTATCCTGTCCGTAAAACTGATGACCGGATTGATCAGCAGCATAAAATCAGGACGCAGGCTTGTACTTTCTTTATTTTCAATCTTCGGATCACTGAAGTGTGTTCCCGCCAGGGAAGCCAAATGCCCGCCTGCCGAATAACCCATGATGCCGATTTTCCCGGGATTTAGCCCCCACTTTTTTGCATTCTCCCTTACCAGTTTAACAGCCTGCTGGACATCCTGCAAAGGACCTGTCGTCTTATCCTCCATGGTCTTGTCACTTGGAAGCCGGTACTTCAAAACAAAAGCCGTAATGCCCAGTTTATTAAAAGCCATTGCCGCATCGCTGCCTTCTCTTTTTGTCAGCAGGACATGGTAGCCGCCACCAGGGCAAATGATCACCGCGGTCCCATTGACAGCGGTATTTTTTGGAATAAAAACAGTCAGGGTTGGAACGGATACGTTAAATGCAAGTGAGTCAACCAAAGCGTCCGCCTTGTGTTCCTCAGTATCTTTAAACGCTCTGGAATTTGGTATTTTACCCTCCGGATATAGCGGAAATCGCTGCTGTGCAGCAACGTCAGCCGCAAAAAACGGCATAAAAAAAATGACCAGATTGAATAAGGCTTGCTTCATCGATGTGCTTTTGACTCTTAAAGATAACATCATAAAGCAAGCCTCACAAGATTATTTATTCCTGCTATTTCCTGGCAAGCTCCAGTCCCTTAGTAGTTGTGTAATACTTCGCAATCATATTGGGTACCTCCCATGCGGGCATGTCCCCCTTTTTCACATACTCCAGAAATTTTTCGGTCACGTGCGCAAAATGGGCTTCATGTCCTTCTTTATATTTTTCAGGTATCACAACTTCCCATCCTTTAGCCAGCTTTTTCAGCGTCACACCGGGAAACTTATCCTGTACCGATTTGAACTTTGCTGTAAGTATTGCTTCATAAGCGGCGTCTGCCTTTCCTGCCTGTTCAATATACAATGCGGGCTTGTACTGCTGCTCTGCTCCCTGCTTTATGATCAGATTGGCCTTAGTGCCGCGCATGATAGAGTAATGCGTGTCGCCGGTTCCTTCAGGTGCCTTATATGCCCATTTCACAGATACTTTCGCATGTACACCACGAAGCGTGTAATTGATCTCACCATTAGAGAACACATTCAGCACACTGTCTTTTATGATGTCCTTTTTCAGGTAATCAGGAAAACTGTTCAGCTTGGTAATGGCAGTAAACTGGCTCAGCGTCATTTCTGTACTGCTGCGTTTGGCCGAATTTACCTGGATTTCCTTCTGATAATCTATGATCTGTTCAGGAAAACATTCCCACTGCACCAGGTCGACCAGATGCGTAGTTACATCTACAATGCCCTCGCCCTCCTGGCTTACGTCCATGAACCATGCAGGCCGTTTCAGCGGATTTCCGGACACAAACTTATAAAAGTGGTGCACACTTTCCTTCGTGACCGCAGGGTTATCCGGACTTCCTTTTTCAAGAGCGCCAAAGATCTCCGGGATCATGGACAACTCACGCTGCAGCATGGTACTGATCTCATAACGCTCCGTCATGATGTCGTACAGGACCACCTTCTTTGCCGCCGCGCTCTGAAAAGCCTGTTTTAAAACCTCAAAAGCCGCAGCATCGATCACCATCGGCTTATCAGCCAGCACATTGAGCCCCGCATCCACTGATCTTTTTATATAATCTGTTTTTTTCTGATTGTTGCCTGCGAGCACAACGGCATTGCCCGCTTTGTCTGCCAGCATCTTTTCAAAATAATCGCCGCCTCTATATACCTCTTCCTTCCACTTCGTCGGATCATCCGGACGGCTGTTGTACTGCGCTATCATTTCCAGGTGCGATGTCAGCTCCTCACCTTCAGGTGCGTAAACATGCACCACCGAATCTACTCCGGGATACATCGATTTCTGTACCAGTGCAGCATGAAAGTGACCGGGATCGAGTGTGATCAGTTTGATCATTTGATTAGCGTTTTTTTCATCCTGGGTATCTTTACATCCCGCGAGCGCCAGCAGCGACAGTATTAGCAATTTTGACTTCATATCAGGCCTTTTTGTTAATATAATTGGTTCCGTACGGATAACGCTGAGGTCTTGACAATAATTTATTGGCCTCTACATTATCTTTGAAGATTTCCTTTTTCGGATCCCAATATAGCTTTTGCCCGTTAAATTTCATAGCGGCATGCGCAACAAGGCATGCGCTGCAGGAACGGTGCGCCACTTCAGCAGGGCTGATTGTTGGTTTTTTGTTCTGGATACAGTCCAGCCAGTTGCCGTGCTGTTCCGGACTTTCATATAAATGAATCTCGTTCGGGCCGATCACAGAAGTCAGAATATCAGGATTGCTGGCCGTCAGGGCCTTCAGTTTACCACCGGTTGCACCAGGATCTGAGGCAGTCACCGCCACATCACCCCTTGATACAAAGATCCATCCATCCGTGCCTTCAAAACGAACCCCATTAGGGTTTTTGCTGCTCATGTACATGTCTACACCTTTGGCGTATTTTGCATGTACTTCATAGTCGCCGTGCACGTTCCACAATCCATTCTTAGGAAACTCCGCGGTCGCAACAACTTCTATCGGTCCGGTCAGTTCCGTATCCATTCCCCAATGGGCAATGTCGATATGGTGTACGCCCCAGCCAGTAATCATACCGGCACCAAACTGCTCGCAGCGCAGCCAGCCGCCCCTGGAATTGAAATCTGT
>NZ_DATHGC010000369.1:0-4123 GCF_035317785.1 Pedobacter sp.
TATAAAAACGGCGATGGCAATAAGACCGTCTATGGGTCGTTTCGCTGCATTGGTGTGATCAATACGACCCTGGCAGTAGGGTTTAGCTTTCTGATCTTATCAATAATGATGCGAAACGACCCATAGACGGTCTTATTGCCATCGCCGTTTTTATAGTCTTCCATTGTGCCTACCGGCCGGCCGGACCACCAGTCATTTGTACCAAGAAACACAGAATACAAGTCTGCTTTTTCCAGTCCGAGGCCATCAATTTTTTCTGCTATGCCACCCGATGTCCAGCCGTTAAAACCCTTGTTGATATACTTTATATCCGGCATCAGCTCAGTTACCCTGGTCAGGTAACCTTTCTTTACCCGGTCTCCGGTTTCGCTGCTATGGTCATTCAGGTAAGTGATAGAGTCGCCGATTGCTACCCAGGTCAGTTGCTTCTGTTTAAATGAGATCAGCAGACATGTCGCAAGCACAAATAGCAGTAGTTTTTTCAAAAGTTTTGGTATTAGAAGTTTTTCATTCCTGTCATTACAAATTAAAGAAAAAAAGATTGTCTTTTGGCCATGGGTATCCGGCAAGAATTAGTGCTTGCCTTTGCCGCCACCCTTACTTTTTCCGCCGCCCTTGCCATTACCGCCATTGTGTCCTTTACCGCTATTTCCTTTGGCCTTAAATTGACCATTTCCGTTATTGCCGGGATGACCCTTCACTACATAATATTTAGGGCTTTTACTATACCTGATCACCGGCTGTGAATGGTTAGATCTGTATTTGGCATACTTTACTTTATGTGTGCTAAAGTACCTGTACGGCCGCGGAGAATTGATCACCACTTTGTAACCACGGTACAAGTCATAGCCCTGGTACCTCGGTGGCACTCCACCAGAAAATATCCAGTTGCCATTGCTTAAATAAACAAACCGACGCTCCGGGACATAATAATAGCTTTCGATCTCCGGCAGGTAATAATAATCAACATGGTCGTAACCCGTCGGGCCCCATAGTGGCTGCGACCCGATATTTACATTGATGCTCACCTGGGCAGCCGCCTTATTGGCACTGAGTCCAGTTATGGCAAGCAAAATTAGAAACATTAACCTTTTCATGATATTTGTGTTTAAATGTGTGTTAAAAAATGGTAACTAATTACTGGAGGGTTACGACACCGATACTGGTGTTCTGTCCGGCAGTAACCAAAATATTGTCAATAATTGCAGGAATGAAACCTTCCACAGGTACAATTTCTACCTTGTAACTGCCCGATGCCAGACCGCCAACAGTGAACCTTCCGGTGATCAGGTCTGTCATTGTTCCTACAGTGTCAGTACCAGAGATGACCAATACCTCAGGATGAGCAGCAATAGGCAGAACAGTACCGGAGATCAACCCCGATGTTGCTGCAGTGATGCCTCTTACTACGGGTTTCAGCATATATTTTCCATTTCCCGTAGCTACGATTGACTTGGCCGCATCAAAATCCAGTAACAAAGAATAAGTGATCCCCGGAACCAGTTCAGGATTTTCTTTCAGCTTGATTTTCCAGCCGGAACTTTGAGCGCTAGGTGTTTTCAGCTCCTGTTCCTGACCGTCTACTACAATAGAATTGCCTGAATCGTGCAGGATCAGCCTGATTTCGGTAATTTCTCCGGATGGCATATCGCCTGATGCAACGAGTATATCAGGATTACTTGTCCCGATCCTGAAATCAAGGATATCGAATATCCCATGGTCAACAGTAAAAGTATAAGGTTTGCCGCCGGACAGCAATACCACTGATTTGACATTCAGGTTGATCTCATCGAAATCTCCCGGTGCATCCGTCATGCGGATCTCTACTTTTGTTGTGCCGCCGGCGTCCTGGTTGTCCTTTTTGCAGGCTGCAAAGACTAACGAGCCAATTAGCAGAACTGCAGTTAATATCGAATAAAGTGTTTTGTTTTTCATAGCAATAGCTTTTACTTACAGTATTAGGTTTTGGTAAATGTTAGGTCAAAGCTCGATACGCAACATGAAATGAACATGAAATTTCAGATATATTATTTTCCCGGAATTTCATCTTAATTTCATGTTCAGTGTTTCCCTTTGTGAAGGATTTGGTGGCGCAGATGAAAACAATAATGTTTTAGGAGAGGATGATTGTTTGCCTCGAAAGAGGCAAACTTTCTTTATATTTACACAATGGCTATTTCACATTCAGCTATTTTACGCAAAGGTTTTTTATTTGGTTTGTTGTTAGTTTGTGTCAGTGCATTTCCCTCTGCTGCAAATTCTTTGGCAAAATCTACTGCAGCGCCTGCAGGCTACCTGTACACTACCAGCCACCAGAACTATCAGGATAAGAAAGGGGACAAAGCCAGAAAAAAAGAGAGCCCGGAAACCCAAAAACCAGAGGCCCAACGGGTCGATCCGGACAAGCAGAGCCCGCAGAAACCGGAGATCAAGCAGGTGCCCAAAGCCAGAAAACAATTGAAGCCTGCGGCTGTTAAACCTAAAGTAAAACCAGTCAGGATCATCAAGCCTAAAATCAAAAAGCACTAGAAATATGAAAGCAGCAGTCATCTGTCTATTGATATGCCTTCAAACCTGGGGGCTTATGGCTCAGACAGATGATGCGAATGATCCAAAAGCAACCAAAACTACATTGACCCTTGCAGCCATATATAGCAATAACGTCAGTTATTACGGTCAGTCCACCGCAGAAAAACTACCCTATGTACTTGCAAATGCCACTGCCAGGCTGCCAATAGGTTTTTATTTCTCAGCAGGGGCTTACAAATTGCTGAATATGGGCGGTGGCGTCTCAGAAACTGATCTAGGAATAGGATACGAGCACAACTTTACCGATAAGTTCAGTACAGATGCCAGCTACATCCGCTCTATCTTTCCAAAGAACTCTCCGCTGCTCCAGGCCGCCAATACCAACAACATCAACCTGACCCCGAGCTATACCTGGCCCTGGTTCAAGAGTTCGCTTTCCGCAGATTATGCATTTGGACAGGAAAGTGATTTTTTTCTGGGCATAACGAATTCAAAAGACATCAGCCTGGGTACTTTGTTTGATGAAGAAGACCAGCTCTCCATAGAACCGGCGATAGAAATTGTAAGCGGGACACAGCATTTTTACACCACCTATCAGCAGGAAAAAATAAAGCGCAACAACGGAAAGGGAAAGGGAGCGAATAATGGAAACGGAAATGCAGAAATCATTACTATCCCAAAAACCAGCTTCAACCTGCTGACTTACAACCTCAAATTGCCGTTGTCCTACAGCCGTTCCAGCTATTTAGCAGAGGTCGCCTACCAATTTTCTGTACTCAGCAGCAATGCCATCACAGAAGCCAAAAAACAGCAATCCTTTGTCAGTCTCAGTTTTTATTATCAGTTTTAACCCGATCAGATGGATCTTAACCCAATTCCACAGCAATGAAAGTCCTGATCATTGAAGATGAAAAAACGCTGGCCTACGAAATAGAAACTTTTCTAAAAAAAGCCTTTTACGTGTGTGATCTGGCCCATAATGCAGCAAAGGCTGCCGAGTGCATAGAAATGAACCAGTACGACTTCATATTACTGGATCTGGGACTGCCTGATGCGGATGGCCTGAGCCTGCTGCCAAAAGCTAAAAAACACAATCCGGATGCAGCCTACATCATCCTGACCGCCAGAGGAAACCTGGAAGACAAGATCGCCGGGCTCGACCTGGGCGCAGACGATTACCTGGCCAAACCATTTTCGCTGCTCGAATTGCAGTCTCGTATGCAGGCCATTGCCCGACGCAAGTTCAATGTCAATGTTGAGGCCATTTCGCTGGGCGATTTTAGTGTCAACCTCCAGACACGGTTCATTTATTTTCAAACCCGGCAGATCGAACTTTCGCGCAAAGAATTTGACCTGCTCAGCTATCTGCTGCTCCACAAAAACAGGGTGCTGACCCGTATGCAGCTCAGTGAACACATCTGGGGTACCTTTGCCGATGATGACTATGACTCCAATTACATTGATGCACACATCAAAAACATCAGGAAAAAGTTAAATCTATATGCAGCCACCGACTGGCTGGAAACAGTAAGGGGAGTAGGTTATAGAATCAGGAAATCATGAAGCTGTCTGTAAAACTCGTTTACTTCATTAC